>JAFULE010000015.1 GCA_017483235.1 Faecalibacterium sp.
ATCTTATTCAGCTTTGTTTTCGGCTTCGCGGTCAACTTTTTCCAGAATCTCGTTCAGATCAAACTGATATTTTTTGTTGCAAAAATGGCACACCACCTCACAGGATGGCTCTTCATCCCGCATACGTTCCAGCTCTTTGCGGCCAAGACCGATCAGAACCGCTTCGGTACGCTCGCGGCTACAGTCGCAGCGATAGCTTACGGTATGCTCATCCAGAACATTGGGGTTGAAGCCCTCCATCGCCATCATCATCATATCTTCGGGGGTCTTGCCTGCCCGCAGCATCTCGGTTACCGAAGGCATTGCCGCAATGTTCTTTTCCAGTTGGGTGATCTCCTCATCGGTGGCGCCGGGCAGCAGCTGCAGCAGATAGCCGCCGGCACACACGATGGACAGATCGGTATCCACATACACGCCCAGAGCACATACGGTGGGCACCTGTTCGCTGACAGCGTAGTAATGGGTCAGATCCTCGGCCACTTCACCCGAAGCAAAGGGAATCTGGCCCACGTACGGATCATGCAGGTTTACGTTGTCGCGGATGACGGTCAGAATGCCGTCATGGCCGATCACACCGCTTACATCCAGATGACCGTCGGCGCGGGTGGGCAGATCGGCCTGCGGATAGTCGATGCAGCCCTTTACAATGCCAAAGCCGTCAGCCACTGCAATTACCGAACCGGCAGGCCCGTCACCCTTCATGCGCAGGGTAATGCGGTCGGAAGCGTCCTTCTGCATCATGCCCATCATCGAAGCACCGGTCAGCAAACGGCCCAAAGCCGCGCTGCAGGTAGCGCTGGTTTTGTGGATGCGCTCGGCTTCACGCACGATCTCGGTGGAATCCACACCGCAGAATACAACGCCGCCGTTTTCGGAAAGGCCGCGGATCATATTAGCCATTTTCATTTCCTCCCAACTGGGTATATTGTTTTACCGCACAGAACAGATAGCGCTGGCTGTCGGGCCGCAGTTCATCAAAGCTTTCGCCGTCGCATACCGATTCCACCCGGAACCCGTAGCGCTGCAGCAACTGTTCGATCTGCTGGCGCGAATAGGTATATTCGTAGAATTGCTCGTGGAAACGCTCGTCGGTGTCGTGATAGTGAATGTCCACGGTGATCTCGACCCGGCCAAGCTCTGCGTCATAATGATTCTGCCACACGCAATCGGCGTCGGGGCCTTCCAGACAGAACTGGTTGTCGGCCAGAATGCAGGCGTGTTTATAGGGGGTGTTCATATCAAACACAAACACACCACCCTCTTCCATAAAGAAGGCTGCGCTGCGAATGGCCCCCTCCAGATTGGGAATATGGTTGAAGGTATCGAAAGTAGATACCGCCGCCCGGATGGTGCCGTACAGTTCCAGCTGCAGGATGTCCTGCTGAAGCAGCAACAGTCCCGAAGAGATGCCCAGCTGCTCGGCCTTATCCCGCACTACGCACAACATCTCTTCACTTTGATCCACGCCGATCACGTCGTAGCCATCCTGGGTCAGCATCAGGGTCAGTTCCCCGGTGCCGCACCCCAGATCCACCACCAGACCATCCCGGATGTTATGAGCCAGCAGCTTTTGCTTTACGGCACGATACAGCGCGTCATAATCGGCTTCGCCGTTGAATTCATCGTAGAAATAGGCAAACTCATTGTACGCCATTATTCCTGCTCCATTTCCGCCACGTATCGGTCCAGACAGGCGCGCAGGGGTTCGATACCATAGCCATTGTCGCCGCTGGTCAGGAATACCTCCAGACAGCCGTACGGCTGACAGAAGGCTTCAAATTCGGCCACAGTGGCGGCATACTGGCTTTTTTTCAGCTTATCGGCCTTGGTAAGCACCGCAATGAACGGAATCTGATGGTAATGCAGATACTCCAGCATTTGACAGTCATCGGCGCTGGGCGCATGGCGGCTGTCCAGCAGCTGCAGCAGAATGGCCTGCTGCCGGTTGGCGCCGAAATAGCTGTTGATCAGATCGTCCCAGCGCTGACGCTCGGTGTTGGACACCTTGGCGTAACCGTAGCCCGGCAGATCCACCAGATAGCTGGTATCTACCGAGTAAAAGTTGATGGTGGCGGTTTTGCCGGGGGTGGCAGAAACGCGGGCCAGATTTTTGCGGTTGCACAGCTTGTTGATCAAGCTGGATTTGCCCACATTGGATCGACCGGAGAACACGATCTCGGGCCGGTCGCTGACCGGCAGCTGGCTGGAAAGGCCGAAACTGGCCATAAAATCAGCTTTTTGGTAATTCATGATGTTGGGTTCCTTTTACTGGCAAACGGTGGCAGAGGGGCTTGCAGCCTCGCTGTGGGGCACCATCTTAACACGTTTGGGGTCAGGCTTCTTCTTTTCGGTATGAGAAAGCTTTCGGGGGCGGATGAGGGCGGTGTTCAGCACCTGCGACAGGTTGGATACCGCTACAAAACGGATGGCCTGCTTTACCTCTTCGTCCACCTCGTACAAATCACTTTCGTTGGCTTTGGGGATCAGCACCGTCTTCATGCCCTCGCGGTAAGCCGCCATGCTCTTTTCCTTCAAGCCACCAATGGGCAGAACATTGCCATGCAGGGTGATTTCGCCAGTCATAGCCACATCGCCGCGCACCGGCATGCCGGACAGGCAGGAAATCAGCGCGGTGGTCAGGGTAACACCGGCCGAGGGACCATCTTTGGGTACAGCGCCTTCGGGGGCGTGAATGTGCAGGTCACAGGTCTTCAGCTTTTCAGCATCGATACCGTACTCAGCAGCGTGCACGCGGGTCCAGGTGACTGCAAGCTTAGCGCTTTCCTTCATCACATCGCCCAGGCTGCCGGTCAGCTCGATTTTGCCGGAGCCGTTTTCCAGCAGCTGCACCTCGATGGGCAGCGTGGTGCCGCCTACACTGGTCCATGCCAGACCGTTGGCAATGCCGATGGCATCGGTGCGGTTGAGAAAATCGGGCTTGATGCGGCGGGGGCCCAGCAACTGCTCGACCATGGCCGAATTCACACTGATTTTTTCCGTGTTTTCGCAGGCAACGCGGCGGGCGCATTTGCGCAGCACCTCGGTGATGGTGCGCTCCAGATTACGTACACCGGCTTCACGGGTGTAGCCATCGATGATGGTGTACAGGGCATTCTGGCTGATGGTGACCTTACCGGTCAGGCCGCAGTTTTTCAGCTGCTTGGGCAGCAGATGACGACGGGCAATATTGTACTTTTCGATGCGGGTGTAGCTGGGCAGCTCGATCACATCCATACGGTCCAGCAAGGGGGCCGGAACGGTGCCCATATCGTTGGCGGTGGTGATAAACAGCACCTGACTCAGATCGAAGGGCACATCGATAAAGTGATCCTTAAAGCTGTTGTTCTGCTCAGGGTCCAGCGCTTCCAGCAATGCCGCAGCAGGGTCGCCGCGGAAATCATTGGCCAGCTTGTCGATCTCATCCAGCAGGATCAGCGGATTCTTTGTTTTGGCGGTGATCATTGCATTGATGATCTTGCCGGGCATGGCGCCGATGTAGGTACGGCGATGGCCGCGAATTTCTGCTTCATCGCGCACACCGCCCAGACTCAGCCGCACATATTCGCGGCCGATGCACTCGGCAATGGAACGGGCAATACTGGTTTTACCCACACCCGGGGGGCCCACCAGACAGATGATCTGCCCCTTTACATCGGGGCTGAGCTTTCGCACGGCCAGAATTTCCAGAATGCGGTCCTTGACCTTCTTCAGACCGTAATGTTCCCGATCCAGAATCTGTGCAGCGCGGTTGATGTCCAGATTGTCCTCGGTGGTCTTTTCCCAGGGCAGTTCCAGACAGGTATCCAGATAGGTACGGATAACCGTAGCCTCCTGATTGGAGCCCTGCATCCGGGCCAGACGATCCACTTCTTTCAAAAACTTTGCTGCGGTGTCTTCGCTCAGGGGCAGCGCGTGGATGCGGCGGCGGTATTCGTCGGCCTCGGCGTGGGTATCCTCACCCTCGCCCAGCTCTTCGCTGATCACATGCATCTGCTCGTGCAGATAGTAGTCGCGCTGATTTTTGTCCATAGCAGCGCTGACCTTTTCCTGAATTTCCTTTTCCACGTTCATGATCTGGCATTCGCGCTGCAGGATCAGCAGCAGCTTTTCCAGCCGACCTGCCAGAGTGCCTTCGTTCATGATCGCCTGTTTATCCTCGTAGCGGAACAGCAGATTGGCGGGCATATACTCGCTGAGAAATGCAGGGTCATCGTTGGAGATCACGGTGAACACCACGTCCTTGGCAAGGCGGGGGTTCAACGCCAGATACTCGTCAAACACACCTTTCAGGTGGCGCAGAATGGCTTCCACTTCCACCGTACGCTCCCCTTTTACACCGCGTACCGGTGCGGGGCGAATGGACGACACCAGAAACTTTTCGCTTGCTTCCAACGCCAGCAGGCGGGCACGATACTTGCCCTCGACCAGAACCTTGACAAGGTCCTCGGAAACACGCAGCACCTGCTTGACTTCGGCCACAACGCCATATTGATACAAAGCGTTTTGGTCTGGGTCATCGGCGTTCATATCCCGCTGGGTGACAAGGAATACATTGGAGTTATTCTGCATGGCCCATTCCACGGCGGCAATGCTCTTGGTGCGGCCAACCTCAAAATGAACCAGATTATTGGGAAATACGACCAGGCCGCGCAGTGCGATGGTGGGCAAATGCAGCTCGCCCCGATCGATTTTGATGGTAACACGTTCAGACATAGGTAAGGGTCCTCCTGCAGCCGCAACAACTTTTATAAGATTGCGGCTATCAGTATATTATACACAAAAACGCCCTGCACTTCAACACAAAAGAGCATCCCGCAGGATGCTCTTCGGTGTGGTTTAATTGCAAAGCAAAACTACATTACACAGTTGCAGTCTGATTTTTGTACCGACGACGCACTGCACCATAGTCCAGATGAGGCTCGCCGCCCTCGACCGTATCCGCATCAATGGTAACGCGGATGATGGTGGGGTCGCTTGGCACCTTGTACATGACGGGGATCAGCAGTGCTTCCATTACACCGCGCAGGCCACGGGCACCGCTTTTGCGCTCGATGGTCTTTTTGGCAATGGCACGCAGTGCATCCTCGGTAAAGTCCAGATCCACATTGTCCATGTGGAACAGGGCCTTGTACTGCTTCAGCATGCTGTTTTTGGGTTCTTTCAGAACGCGAACCAAAGCGTCTTCGTCCAGAGCATCCAACACGGTGATCACCGGCAGACGACCGATCAGTTCGGGGATCAGACCAAACTTGACCAGATCGTGAGGCTCGACCTTGCGCAGCAGTTCCTTCTTGGCCTTGTCAGAGGTATCTTTCAGGGTACCGCCAAAGCCCAGTGCAGAATGGTCGGTGCGGCGCTGGATATGCTTATCCAAACCGTCGAATGCACCGCCGCAGATGAACAGGATGTTGGTGGTATCGATCTGGATAAATTCCTGCTGGGGATGCTTGCGCCCACCATTGGGGGGCACGTTGCTGACCGTGCCTTCCAGAATCTTCAGCAGTGCCTGCTGCACGCCCTCGCCGCCCACATCGCGGGTAATGGAGGGATTCTCGCTCTTGCGGGTGATCTTGTCGATCTCGTCGATGTAGATGATGCCGATCTGGGCACGTTTGATGTCAAAATCAGCTGCCTGAATCAGCTTGAGCAGAATGTTCTCCACATCTTCGCCCACGTAGCCGGCCTCGGTCAGGGTGGTGGCGTCTGCAATCGCAAACGGAACACCCAGCATCTTGGCCAGACTCTGTGCCAGAAGCGTTTTGCCTACGCCCGAAGGGCCCAGCATCAGCACATTGGATTTCTGCAGCTCCACATCGGTGTTTTTGCCGCTGAGGATACGCTTATAGTGGTTGTAAACCGAAACCGCCAGCACGGTCTTGGCTTCGTCCTGCCCGATCACGTACTGATCCAGACCTTCCTTGATCTCGGCCGGGGTCATGATGTTGATCTGGGGAACTTCGTCGCTCTGGCTGTAATTGGCCGCAGCACGCCCTGCTGCCGAGCGGCGATCGGCCTGACGATCGGGCTTGGCATTGTCATCCAGCAGCGAATGGCACAGAGTGATGCACTCGCTGCAGATGTTAACGCCGGGGCCGATGATCATCCGCTCCACTTCGTTCTGGCGCTTGCCGCAAAAACTGCAAACCAGATTTTTTTCGTTTCTGTCTTTGCCGGAATTATTGTTTGGCATGATTGCTTCCTATCCTTTTAGCGCTTTTCAACCACAGCGTCGATCAGGCCATATTCCATGGCCTGCTGGGCAGTCATATAGTTATCACGCTCGGTATCCATGCAAACCTGCTCGTAGGGCTGGCCGGTGTACTCGCTGAGCATACGGTTCAGCTTTTCCTTGGTGCGCACGATATGATCGGCATGGATCTGAATATCGGTGGCCTGACCCTGCAAACCGTGCATCAGGGGCTGATGGATCATGATCTCGGCGTTGGGCAGCGCATAGCGCTTCCCCTTGGCGCCGCTGGCCAGCAAAAAAGCACCCATAGAAGCCGCCATACCCATGCAGGTGGTGGATACATCGCATTTGATGTAGTTCATGGTGTCGTGAATGGCCATACCGGCGCTGATGGAACCACCCGGGCTGTTGATATACAGGCTGATGTCCTTGTCGGGGTCCTGACCTTCCAGGTACAGCAGCTGTGCCACAACCAAGCTGGCAGTGGTGTCGTTCACCTCATCGCTCAGAACGATGATGCGGTCGTTCAGCAGGCGGGAAAAAATGTCATACGAGCGCTCGCCGCGGGGGCTCTGCTCAACAACGTAAGGAACAAAACTCATGGTTGTTCTCCTCCCGGTTCATGGAATAAATTGGTTGATGGAAAAATTGACCGATACGGCAAGTGTTGTACCGTATCGGCCAATTTAAACAATCCAGATTGCTGAAAAACGGGGATTATTCCTCGGTCTTCACTTCTTCGGCGGCTGCAGCCTTCTCGGTGACCACAGCGTTGGCCTTCAGGAAATCGATAGCCTTGGTAACAGACAGGTCGGCCATCAGCTCTTCGGGGTTGACCAGGCTCTTGACCTGCTCAGCTTCCATCTTGTACTGCTCGGCGATCTCGTTGATCTTGGCATCGTACTCTTCGGCAGTGGCCACAATGCCCTCGGCAGCGGCAACGGCCTCCAGAGCCAGACGGATCTTGACCTGCTTTTCGGCCTGAGGCATAAAGCTGGCACGGAACTGCTCCAGGGTCTGGCCCATGTAGCCCAGGTACTGCTCCAGCTTCAGACCCTGCTGCTCGACACGGAATGCAAAGTCGTTAACCAGCTCGTCCATACGGGTCTCGTACATGGCCTGGGGAATCTCAGCCTCCATCTTCTCGACCACCAGATCGACCAGAGCGTTCTCCAGATCCAACTCAGCCTGCTTATCCAGCTGGTCCTGCTGGCCCTTGCGGATGGACTCCTTCAGCTCGGCCAGGGTGTCATACTCGGAAACGTCCTTGGCGAACTCGTCGTCCAGCTCGGGCAGCTCCTTGTACTTCACTTCGTGCAGCTTAATCTTGAACACGGCGGGCTTGCCGGCCAGTTCCTCAGCACCGTACTCTTCGGGGAAGGTGACATTCACGTCAAACTCTTCGCCGGCAGCATGGCCAACACACTGCTCCTCGAAGCCGGGGATGAAGGAACCGCTGCCCAGGGTCAGACTGTAATGCTCAGCCTTGCCGCCCTCGAAAGCAACCTCGTTCACGAAGCCCTCAAAGTCGATGTCAACGATATCGCCGTTCTGGGCAGCGCCCTCACGGGTGCACTCGCGGGCATTGCGCTCCAGCATACGGGTGATCTCGGCATCAACAGCGGCATCGTCAGCCACCTTGACTTCCTTCTCAACGGCCAGACCCTTGTAGCCCTCGACCTTGACCTCGGGCTTCACAGCAACCTTCACGTTGATGACAACACCGTTCTCGGCGTCCATCGAAACGATCTCGGCCTCGGGACGGCCCACAACCTCGACACCGGCCTCTTCGGCAGCGGCGGCAAATTCCATGGGGAACAGATCGTTGGCAGCCTCAGCGGTGAAGATATCAGCGCCGTACATCTTCTCGATCATCTTGCGGGGAGCCTTGCCCTTGCGGAAGCCGGGAATGTTATATTTCTTGCCCTCGCGCTTGAAAACCTTGGCAGCAGCCTCTTCCAGGGCAGCAGCGTCGATGCAGAATTCAAGCTCAAACATGCTCTTTTCGAGCTTTTCACTTTTGATGAGTTTCATTGTTTTTCCTCCACTCAAAGAAATTCAACTTATTATAGCACGGTTAGTATCGAAATACCAGTGCTTTTTCCGATTTGAACGGGAAAGATACATTCCTTTTGTGCAAAGCAAGGTGATTTTCCCATTTTTGTGATCAGCCGATGTAATACGGGCAGAATTTCAGCCCGTCGGCGCTGATCAGCTTGTAATGAATGCCGTCCACATCCCCCTGTACAGCATACCGGATGGACTGGCCGTGCAGATGCCCGTAGAAGCAGCGCGTGATGCCGTACTGCTGCAGCACCTCGATCACCTGCGGTGCGCTGGCGTTGGGGTAAACCGGCGGGTAGTGAAGAAATACCAGTTTCTCCCCTTCCCCTGCTGCGTCCAGACTGGCTTTCAGCCGGCCGATTTCACGGTTCATCACCTTTTCGTCCTGCGCTTCGCCCACATCAAACAGCCAGCTGCGGGTACCGCAGATGGCATAACCATCCACCGTGTAAGAGTTGTTGTGCAGGATGTGCAAGGTATCGAACCCTTCGCTTTGCAGATAACGATTCATCTTGTTGGCCGTGGTCCACCAGTAATCATGGTTGCCCTTCAGAAGAAGCTTCTGACCGGGCAGATTCTGGATAAACCGGAAATCTTCGCGGGTATCCTCCAGCCGCATGGCCCAGCTGGTATCACCGGCCAGAACCACCGTATCCTCCGGCTTGACCAGTTTACACCAGTTTTCGGCCAGACGGTCGGTGTAGTTCTGCCAGCCGGGAAACACGTCCATCGGCTTTGCGGCACCAAAGGAAAGGTGCAGATCACCAATTGCGTATAAGGCCATACCTGCTCCTTTCTTTCAGGGGATGAATCGGTCAGTAGCTCAGTGCGACCTTGGCAATATCCATCGGGTCGATGACCGTGTTGAACCGCTCGGTCTTGCCGTCCAGCGAAGCAAGGCTTTCGGGGGCACACACACCGGTGGCAGCCTGCAACTGCTTCATGGCTTCAAAGTCGTTTTGCGGCGCTTCTTCGCCCAGTGCAGCCAGTACACTGCAGGGGAACTTGAAGGGCGACGCGGTGGACAGAACCACCATTGCATTGCCGCCGTGGGCGACCTGATACTCGCGCGCCACCTTAAAGGCGATGGCAGTGTGGGTATCGCACAGATAGCCGCTGGTCTGGTAGATGGTGCGGATCTCGGCGGCAACCTCTTCGCTGTTGGCGCAACCGCAGGCAAAGCTTTCGCGAATGCGGGCCAGCACATCGGCATCTACGGTGTAGCTGCCGTCCTGCATCAGGCTCTTCATCCAGCCTGCCACCTTGGCGTTATCCTCGGTCATGTGGTACAGCAGGCGCTCCAGATTGGAAGACACCAGAATATCCATACTGGGCGAGGTGGTTTTGTAGAAGGGGCGGCGGGCATTGTAAGTGCCGGTGGTCAAAAACTCGGTCAGAACATTGTTTTCGTTGGAAGCGCAAACAAGGCATCCGACCGGCAGGCCCATGCGCTTGGCGTAGTAACCGGCCAGAATGTCACCAAAGTTTCCGGTAGGCACACAGAAATCCACCTTGTCACCCATGGCGATCCTGCCGGCGTTCAGCAGCTGCGCATAAGCGGCAAAATAGTAGACGATCTGCGGCACCAGACGGCCCCAGTTGATGGAGTTTGCGCTGGACAGACGGATGTTGCGCTCGGCCAGCTGACGGGCCACTTCCTTGTCGCCAAACACACGCTTTACGCCGGTCTGTGCATCGTCGAAGTTGCCGTTGACGGCATACACTGCCACATTTTCGCCCAGCTGGGTGGACATCTGTAAACGCTGGATCTCACTGGTACCGTTGTTGGGGTAGAACACCGCGATCTGAATGCCCGGTACATCGTGGTAACCGTCCAGCGCAGCCTTGCCGGTATCGCCGCTGGTAGCCACCAGAATCAAGGTGGTTTCGGTGCGGCCCAGATTCTTTTTGGCCTGAACCAGAAGCTTCGGCATCAGCTGCAGAGCATAGTCTTTAAAAGCACAGGTGGGGCCATGCCACAGCTCCAAAGAATACAGCCCGTCGGCAACCGGCTCCAGATGGCCCGCCTTGCCGGCAAAAGCATCACCGTAGGTTGCGGCGGTAGCCTGTGCCAGAAACTCGGACGAATAGTCGGTCAGAAACTTGCCCACGATATGGGCTGCCATTTCGGGATACGAAAGCCGGCAAACGGCCTGCACATCCACCTGCGGAAAACTTGCGGGTACGAACAGACCGCCTTCGGCGGAAAGGCCCTGAGCGATGGCGCCCGAAGCACTTACCACACTGCTGCGGTCGCGTGTGCTGAAATACTGCATAACACTGTTCTCCTTTTGTTTTTCGATACGTTTCCCTGTTGTAAGGCCCTGCCCTACATTCCCTCTATAAAAATACGTTCAGCATTCAAACGCATTTTTGATAAGATGAACCTGCCACTTCCCCTCGGGCAGGCAAATAACCTCGGCTACATCGAACCGAATGGTTTGTTCCAGCCGGTCGGTCTGCTGCAGATACAGCTGTGCAGCCAAAACCAGCTTTTTTTGTTTGTTGTAGTCCACTGCCGCACCGGGGCGTATCACGGCATTGGCTGCGCGGGTCTTCACCTCGCAGATGACGATAACGCCATCCTTTTCCAGCACAAGATCCAGCTCGCCCATTCGGGTGCGGAAATTATGGGTCAGCAGCCGATAACCCTGCTGCAGATAAAACTTTGCGGCTATAGCCTCGCCGCGATGGCCGGTCTGCGCCCGATCCATCACTTGTCCTCTGGCCAGTAGCCCTGTTTTTTTAAAAAACTGCGGCGGTAAAAGGGCTGGATGCCATACTGCTCGATCATTTCATAATGCAGCTTGGTACCATAGCCTTTGTGCTTTGCCAGCTGATACTGAGGATATTCCTGATCCAGCTGCAGCATGTACCGATCACGACTGACCTTTGCCAGAATGGACGCTGCGCTGATGGCTGCACTGGTTGCATCGCCCTTTACAACGCTTTGACTGGGCATCGAAAGCCCGGCGGGGCAGCGATTGCCGTCGATCAGCACCAGATTGGGGGTGATCTCCAGCCCTTCCACAGCCTGACGCATACCGGACATGGTGGCATTCAGGATGTTATCGCGGTCGATCACGTCCGGCCCCACAAAAATGATTTTGTAGCACAGGGCCTTTTCGCAAATTTCGTCAAACAGTGCTTCCCGTTTCTTTTCGCTTAGCTTTTTGGAATCGTTCACCCCGGCAATGGGGTTTTCCGGGTCCAGAATACAGGCGGCAACACAGACCGGGCCGCACAACGGGCCTCGGCCGGCTTCGTCCACACCGGCAAAACAGCCGTTTGCCTGCCATACAGCCGCATCGTATTGATACAGTGGGTTTTCGGCAGGATCCAACACCTTACTCTTCGCCATCGAAATCATCCTCTTCCGGCAATTCTTCCCGCACCGGCGGCTTTTCCAGCGAAATACGGCCCCACTTGCTGGCACGGAATTCATCCACCAGCATGATCGCGGCGCGCTCGGTGTTCACCTCGCCGCCCGAGATCAGCATACCGCGCTTGCGGCCAATGGCTTCCAGCAGTTCAAAGGGGGGCAGCTGCAGCTGCTCGGCATTCAGCTTGTAGCGCTCGGCAACCTTTTCGGGGTAGTTGCAGCGCACCTGATCCAGCAGGTTCATAGCCAGTTCTTCAATGTCCAGAATATCGTCCTTGATCGAGCCGATAAAAGCCAGATTGGATGCGGTCTGCTTGGAGTCGAATTTCTTCCACAGCACACCGGGCATATCCAGCAAATCATACCGCTCGGTCCCCACCCATTGCTTGCCGCGGGTAACACCAGGCTTGTCGGCCGCCTTGGCACGGGCCGAACCGACGAAGGTGTTGATGAAGGTGGATTTGCCCACATTGGGGATACCGCACAGCATCAGCCGGATCTTGGCGCCGCCCATGCCGCGCACCTGCCGGCGTGCCAGTAGATCGGTAAGTTCCTTTTCAATGGCAGCCTTTACCGCTGCGGTACCGCCCTTCTGCTTGGCGTTGATGGCCACACAGCCGGCATCGGCGGCACGGAAATAGCGGATCCACTGTGCGGTCACTTCCGGATCGGCCAGATCAGCCTTGTTCAGCGCATACAGTTTGGGCTTACGCGCGGTGATGCGCTCAATTTCGGGGTTCAGGCTGGAAAGCGGGATGCGGGCATCCAGCAAAACCAGACTGGCATCCACATTATGGATCTCGGTTTCCATCATGCGCAGAGTTTTTGCCATGTGGCCCGGGAACCATTGAATGTTGTATTGGTTGGAATTTTTGGTTGTATTGAAATCACTCATTGAATCACACCCATTCTGTCAAACGGTGAGATACGGAAAACGGCTTTGCCCAAAACATCCCGGGCATCCACACAGCCCACATCGCTGTCGCGGCTATCGGTGGATCCATTGCGGTTATCTCCCAGAACAAACACGGTTCCGTCCGGCACCACCAGCGGAAATTCCACATCCCCCATCACTCGAATGGGTTCAGCAATGTAGTCTTCCTGCAGTGCCTGACCGTTGACCGAAACCGTACCGGTAGCAGCATCAATGTCTACCGTATCGCCGCCCAGCGCGATGATCCGCTTGACCAGCGGCTTGACGTAATCGATATAAGCGTCCAGCACGATCACATCGCCGCGCTGGGGCTGATAACCAGCCGCATGAATGATCAGCCGATCGTTGGGCTCCAGCGTAGGGTGCATGGAGCTGCCGTTGACCAGAATGATGCGGAACAAAAAGGAAAAGCCGACAACAAACAACACCAGTGCAAACACCAGTGCCTCGTACCACTCCAGCAGATCCAGCGCTCGTTTTTTCATGCCGCTACCTCACATTGGGAAATAAAAGGGCTAATAAACGAAAAAAGGGACAAACAACGTTGTCCCTTTTCCCTGCTTCGGATTATCAGATATCACTCTTGACCTTAGCAGCCTTGCCGGTACGGCCACGCAGATAGTACAGCTTGGCACGACGGACCTTGCCCTTACGGACAACGGTGACCTTCTTGACGAAGGGGCTGTTGATGGGGAACACACGCTCGATGCCGACGCCGTAAGCAATACGACGAACGGTGAAGGTCTCGGCGACGCCGCCGTGACGCTTGGCGATAACGGTGCCCTCAAAGGCCTGGATACGAGTACGCTCGCCTTCCTTGATCTCAACGTCTACGCGAACAGTGTCGCCAACGTTGAACTGGGGCTTCTCAGCTTTGATGCTGCTCTGGTTGATAAGTTTCAGTGCGTCCATTAGAATAATCCTCCATTTGTTTTAGACGTTCATACACGATGTTTCGTCAGAGGACCGCCCGTTTAATGATATTGATGTGTCATTAACCCCGCTGTGGTTCCAGCGGACACTAACGCCTAAATACTATATCACATTCGAAAGGAAAGTGCAAGCGTTTTCGCCAAATTTTTCTTCTTTTTTTCGGTAAAAAAATCAGATAAAAGGCTGGTTTTCTGCCGTCCACAGCGCAGTACGAAGAATGGCCACCTCGCAGGCGGGCACTTCATACTGCTGCTGCAAAAATCCTGCCAGAAGCGAAGGGTTGAGGTTCAGATCACCCGAAGCAGGCAAACGCACTGCAAAAACAAGGCCGTCTTCTTCTGTTTTGTAATCCAGAACCGGCATGTACTCTTTCAGCTCGATGGATTTAAAACCGCGCTTGGTCTTTTTCTGCACTTGCGCAGAAGGCAGTGCATTGTAGCTGTCCAGCGCAGGCTGAAACGATGCAGGACAGCGCACTTCGTAATCGGCAAAACCGATCAGGGTGGCTTTCATCTGCACCGGCTCCACCTTAAACACGGTGATGCCGGTGGGCATAGCAGCATTCAAAGCGGTTTTCCACTGCTCAAAATCCTGATGCTCGGCCTCGGTTTTCACGTCCACGCTTTCGCACAGGCTTTCCTGCCCCAAAGGCAGCGGGCAGGTAAAGGTCATGTAAATGTGCGGGTTAAAGCCCAGGGTATACCACACCGGCACACCGCTGCGCTTGATCACCCGCTGCATCACCCGCTGCAGATCCAGCAGCGAAATGTAGGAGGCCTCCCCTCTTTTTTCAAACCAGATTCTTACTGTAGTCAAAGCAGGGTCCTCCCAACAAATGATTTGCACCGCAGCCGTGGCAGGCACGGTTGCAGGGCGGTGTGGTCTGTGCGCCGAGCGCCTTGTTGTACTCGCGCACCAGGAATTCGTGGGTCACGCCGTAGTCCATATGGCTCCAGGGGGTAACCTCGTCCAGTTCGATGAAACGATTGGCGTAGAAATGCGGGTCAACGCCCAGCTGCTCAAAGGTCTGCAGCCAGGTGTCGTAGTGGAAGTGTTCCTCCCAGCTGTCGAAGTAGCAGCCCTTCTTGTACGCTTCCACGATGACCGGTGCCAGACGGCGGTCGCCCTTGGCAAAGACTGCTTCCAAAAAGCTGGTGCGGCTGTCGTGGTAATTCACCCGGATCTTTTTGCTGTGCACACTGGCCAGCAGATGCTTCTGCTTGGCTTCCAGCGTTTCTTTGCTGTCCTGCGGCACAAACTGGAAGGGGGTGTGGGGCTTGGGCACAAAGCAGGCACAGCTGATGGTAACCTGCACCCCTTTGCCCTTGGGCTTATCGGGGTTTTTATAGTACAGCTCTACAATACGCTGGGCGGTTTCGGCAATGCCCTCGATATCTTCCATGGTTTCGGTGGGCAGACCCATCATAAAGTACAGCTTGACCGAGGTATATCCCTCGGCAAAGGCAATGTTGCAGCTATTCTCGATCTCTTCCCAGGTCAGGTTCTTGTTGATCACATCGCGCAGGCGCTGAGTACCGCCTTCCGGGGCAAAGGTCAGGCCGCTTTTGCGCACACGACTGGTTTTTTCCACCATACTCTGAGAGAAGTTGTCCATGCGCAGGCTGGGCAGCGACAGGCTGACATGCTGCTGCGGAGTCCATTCCAACAGATCATCCAGAATATTCTCCAGCTGGGAATGATCCGAGGTAGACAAGCTGGACAGGCTGATCTCCTCGTAGCCGGTATTGGCACACAGATCACGGGCAGCACGATTCAAAAGCCCGGCGTCGCGCTGGCGCATGGGGCGGTACAAGAAGCCCGCCTGACAGAATCTGCAGCCGCGCACACAGCCGCGCAGAACCTCGATGCTGGCGCGGTCCTGAATAGCACCAACCATAGGCACAACAAAATTGGTAGGCGGGGCAAACTCGTTCAGATCCTTTACAATGGCCTTGGTGACCACCGCGGGCACACCCGGCCGGTTGGGGGTGATGGCTTTGATGCGGCCATCTTCGCAGTAGGTCACATCGTAGAACACAGGGATATACACGCCGGGAATTCGAGCAATGCGCAGCAGCAGCTCTTCCCTGCCGATACCTTCTTTTTTACCTTTTTCAATTTCGGCACAGATGGAGGGCAGCTGCTGTTCGCCTTCGCCCAGCTGGATCACATCAAAGAAATCGGCGATGGGCTCGCTGTTACAGGCACAGGGGCCGCCGGCTACGATCAGAGGCCAACTCCCGTCGCGGTCTTTGGAATAGAACGGGATGCCGGCCAGATCCAGCATGGCAAGGATGTTGGTGTAAGAAAGCTCATACTGCAGCGTAAAACCCACCGCATCAAAGGCAGTCAGCGGGTCTTTGCTTTCCATGGTGTACAGGGGCAGCTGCAGCCGCTCCATCTCGGCTTTCATGTCGATCCAAGGCATAAAAGCACGCTCGCACCACCAGTTCTCGTGGGCATTGAGCAGTTCGTACAGAATCTTTTCGCCTAAAAAGGACATGCCTACCTCGTAGGTGTCAGGGAAACAAAAGGCGAAACGCACATCCACCTTATCTTTATCCTTGTAAACGCTTCCGGGCTCACCGCCAGTGTAACGGCCCGGCTTTTGTACGCGGGAAAGCGCTTCTTTCAACTTCGGGTCAAACATTAAAATCCTCCAGATATCTGCGGCAGAAAAGACGGCCGCATAACATAAATCAACTGTAAAGAATATTGTACCTTATTTGCTTTGAAAATGCAATTTTCTGCCAAAGATCTGTACAAGAGCCTTGATACAGCGATAGCCATCCAGCGGCGGTACAGGCAGGCAGTTAAAGCCCGCTGTCAAGAGATGGGCAGCAAAATTTGCCGCACGAATCAAAGTAAATCGCCTGTGCAGCAAAACAAACCACACTGTGGCGGCGACGGCATTTGCCAAAGGACCTGCGGCAGCAAGCAACAGTGTTTTTGCCGGTGACAAACGATCTGCCCGCAGTTTCATTCCGATTCCGGAAAAAGAAAGGGTCAGTTGGGGCGGCTGCCGAAACAGCAGCAGATAACAAAAAACATGGCCCAATTCGTGCCACATCGATGCCAGAAGACTGATGGCAAAAAAGCCAGACGAGTCGAAGTACAAAAGCAAGAACCAGGCAGCACACAAAACAACCGGTGAGCGTACCGTAAGAAATCCATAGCGAAGCTGCATTATTCCACCAGAAAAGCATTTGGATCATACCAGACGCCGTTTTGCTTTACCGAAAAATGCAGGTGCGGGCCGGTCACCCTGCCCGTTTGCCCGGCGGTGCCCATCAGTTGCCCGGCGGAAACAAATTCCCCGGTTCGCACAAAACTATACTGAAGATGACAATAATGGGTAGACACTCCATTTTCGTGCAGCAGAACAAGGTAATTCCCGTTCAGCTCATCGCTGCCCGAAATTTTTACCATGCCATCCATGGACGCAGACACAGCGGTTCCTTCCGCGCATGCAAGATCGATGCCGTTATGAAAACTTTGTTTTTCGCCGGTCACCGGGTGTTTTCTCCAGCCGTAAGCAGAGGAAACAGTATATTCCTCCACCGGAAGTTCTGTTTCCTGTGTTGGATTTAATCGTTTTAAAGAAGCCCCATCCGGTGCTTTTGCCGCAGCATCCGCCTGCAGGATCACACCAGCCGTCTGGGTAAAATGCTGAGGCTCGGAAGAAGACGACTGTTCCGAAAACAAATTATAGTACTGTCGGCGCAAAAACTCAAACCCATCGGGAAAGATGCTTTTTGTAATGAAAACAATACCAATCGCCGCCAGACAGAAGATCATCTGCTGCAAAAACAATCTTCGATATGCACGCGTATACTGTTCTTTTTTTCTCATCTTCAGCCCCTCCTCTGTTGATTGGATTATATTCGGCAGGCAGGCGCTGCATACGCAAACCGCCCCGGTACAACATCTGTACCGGGGTAGCGCAATTCCGATTTACAACGTATGCCAGATGGGCGGGTAACACAGCAGTGCGGCAGCAAGAATAACCAATGCCACAATGCCGGTAAGAAGCAGCATTTTCCGATTTTGCATTGTAATATCCTTCTGTTTTGAAAGAAAAGCCCTCCACCTTTTGGGCGGAGGGCAGAAAATTACTTCTTTACCAGCTCGCGAACCTTGTTGGCAATGTTCTCGGCGGTCAGGCCGTACAGCTTCAGCAGATCCTCTGCAGGGCCGGACTGGCCAAACTCGTCCATAACAGCCACAGGCTTGACCGGGCAGCTGCAGCCACCGGCAATCAGAGCCTCGCAGGTAGCGGAATACAGGCCACCGATCACGCTGTGCTCTTCGGCGGTCACAATGGCACCGGTCTCAGCGGCGGCGCGGCAGACAGCCTCACCGTCGAAGGGCTTGATGGTGTGCACATTCAGCACACGAACATGGATACCCTCAGCTTCCAGCATGTTGGCAGCATCGATGGCACGTGCAGTCATCAGGCCGGTGGACACGATGGTGGCATCGGTGCCCTCGCGCAGGGTGACAGCCTTGCCGATCTCGAACTTATAGCTTTCGGGATCGTTGATCACAGGCACCGCCAAACGGCCAAAACGGATATAAACCGGGCCCTCGTAGTTGTAAGCGGCAACCACAGCCATACGGGCTTCGGTATCGTCGGCAGGATTCATAACCACCATATTGGGGATGCTGCGCATCAAAGCGATGTCCTCGTTGCACTGGTGGGTTGCACCGTCTTCGCCAACCGAGATGCCGGCATGAGAAGCACAGATCTTCACATTCAGGTGGGGATAACCAACCGAGTTGCGGATCTGCTCATAGGCACGGCCGGTGGCAAACATGGCAAAGGTGGAAGCAAAAGGAATCATACCGGCAGCGGCCAGACC
>JAFULE010000155.1 GCA_017483235.1 Faecalibacterium sp.
GCCTACCATCCAGGTGCGGGCCGGATCAGCCCCGGTGGAAGCCAGCGCGGCGCGGTAAAACCGGGCATCCGGCTTTTTTACCCCTTCCTCCGAGGAGATAAAACTATCATCCAGCAGTTCGTCCAGCCCCAGAAGTGCAAGCTCAGGCCGGGTGAACAGACTCTGCGCGTTGGAAACCAACACACAGCGGATGCCTGCCGCCCGGGCCGCGCGCAGAAATTCGGCGCAGCCGGGGTACAGCCGCAGCCGATTGGTGCTGCCGCGGCGAAATACCCAAGCCAGCCACGCGGCCGCTTGCGGGGTGGGGGCAATGCCCCTGTTCTGCAGCAGCGCAGCAAAGGCCGGGGCAAGGTCCGGCTCGGTGTGGCCGGGCTGGGCCTTGGCTGCGGCATTCAGGGCGGCAAACTGCCGCTGCAGCAGCCGGCGCAGATCGCGCGGCTTGGGGTACACTGCACCGTACCGGGCGCAGGCGCTGGCCAAGGCCCGGTAGGCGCGCAGCTGCTGTTCGTCGGTGCGAATATCCACCAGCGTGCCGTACAAATCAAAAAATAAGGTGTCAACCGGGCGTTGCATCGGCTCAGTCCTCGGCAGGCAGCAGCACCGCCGCGCCGTAGGCGGGCATCTGCAGGCTGCCGTCTTTCAGGGTCACCGCATCGCCTTCGGCCACCACAAGGCCGGCGGCCAGGGTCCAGCCCTCGTAGGCGGTCAGATCCACCGCGGCGGCTTCGGGGTTGATGTTGTACACCAGCAGGCATTCCTGCCCGTTCCAGCTTTTGCGCACAGCGGCAATGCTGTTTTTGCTCAGTTCGGCTTCACAGGTTACTGCGCCGCGGGCAACCACCGGAATGGCATTGCGGATGGCAATGGCCTGCCGGTAGTAGTTGTACACCGACCAGTCGTCGTCCACCTGCTCGGCAAGGCCGCCCAGCGGGTAGGCTTCGGGCAGAACGCACTCGGGGGGCAGGCCGGTGGTGTCCTCGGTGGGCTGCTCGCTGCTCCACAGCATGGGGGCCCGTTTGGACGGGTCGTTGCCGCTGCCGGGCATGCCCAGCTCTTCGCCGTAATAGATGAAGCAGCTGCCGCTCATCAGAATGCTGATGGCGCTGCCCAGCTTGATCTCGTTCACATCGCCCGAGAAAAAGCTGCCGATGCGCCCTATGTCATGGTTCGAGAAGAAGGGCGCACCGATGTAATCGGGGTTGGCGGCGCGGTAGCCGCTGTCGGCCATCTCCATGTTCTGGGCCAGCTTGGTCACCTGATCGGGCTTGCCGGCGGCGTTCACCGTTTTTACAATGGCGCCGGTGGCGTTGCCGAAGGGGAAGTCGAAAATGCTGGTGATGCCGCTTTCGTAGTAGCGCTTGGCGTTGGAGAAATTCTCCCACACTTCGGCCACCAGATAGGCATCCGGCCGGATGGCGGTGGCGGTGGTCTGGATCCAGTCCAGCACCTCGATGTTCTTATCCACGTTGCCGGAATAGAACTCTTTGGCGGCATCCAGACGGAAGCCGTCCACATCCTTTTCCACCAGCCAGTATTCCATAATTTCCTTCAGCTCGGCCCGCATGGCTTCGCACTCCCAGTTCAGGTCGGGCATATCCGGGCTGAACTGCCCCTCGTAGCTCCATGCGCTGCCCTCAATCTGGTGATAAGCGCCGGTTTTGCTGCCGGTGGGCACAAAGAAGTAGTAATCCACATAGGGGCAGACGGCCGGGTCGGGGGTGGCGTCGGCCGGCAGAGTTTTCAGATACTCGCAGGCGGTCAGGAACCATTCGTGGTCGTCGCCGGTGTGGTTCAGCACCAGATCGATGATCACGTTAATGCCCCGCTCGTGGCAGGCGGCCAGCAGGCTGTCAAAGTCGGCCATGGTGCCGTACTGCTCGTCGATGGCGTAATAGTCCCGTACGTCGTATTTATGGTAGCTCTGGCTGGGCATAATGGGCATCAGCCAGATGCCGGTAATGCCCAGCTGGGCAAGGTAGTCCAGTTTGGTTTCCACACCCTTCAAATCGCCAATGCCGTTGCCGTCACTGTCGCAGAAGGAGTAGACAAAAATTTCGTAAAAGGTGCGGTAGTTGTCGTCCGGGGTGCCGCCCAGTTTCTCGTTCAGATTGGCAAGGCTTTGCAAAGCGGCATCGGTGGCCGGAGTTTTGACAGGGGCCTGCGAATTGATACCGCAGCCGCACAGCCCCACGCAAAGGGCCAGCATCAGCGCGCCGATGCGGCAGGCAAGAGAATGTTTCATGGTTGGGTCTCCTTTCCGGGATGCGGGAGAAAAAGAAAGCCGGGGCCTTCTGCGGGTTACCGCAGGAGACCCCGGCTGCAGATAGCGGGATGTGCCGGTAAGAGGCTTAGCCCTTAACAGCGCCGCCCATAGCCTCCTGATAGCAATTCTGCATTGCGATGAACAGGATGGAGATGGGGATCGAGATCAGCACAGCGCCGGCGGCAAAGCTGTTGAACCACTGGAAGACGTATTCTTTTTCCAGCATGGTGTACAGACCCACCGAAACGGTGTAGTACTGGGTGCTGGTGCGGCAGATCATCTTGGCGAAGATGAAGTCGACCCAGGGGCCCAGGAAGCTGGTGATGACCTGATACACGATCATGGGCTTGCACAGGGGCAGAATGATCTTGGTGAACACCTGCCAACGGGTAGCGCCGTCCAGCATGCCGGCTTCGTCCAGTGCAAAGGGAATGGTGTCCATATAACCCTTCATAACGTGGAAGCCTACGCCCGCGCCGGCCGAGAAGTTGATGATCAGGGCCAGGGGGATCATGTTGCCTTCGGTCAGGCCCATGGCCTTCAGCAGGAAGTACACAGCCATCATGCTCATAAAGCCGGGGAACAGGGTGATGACCATGGCCATGTTCATGTAGGTCTTACGCATACGCCAACGCAGACGGCTCAGCGCAAAGCTGACGGCCAGCACGAAGAAGGTGCTGATCAGGCAGCTGCAGATGGCGATGAAGAAGGTGTTGACGAACATGCGGGGGAAGTTGATGGTGGTAGTCTCGGTGAACAGCTTGACGTAGTTCGCCAGAGTGAAGCTCTTGGGGATGAAGGTGGTAACGTTGTTGCCGGCCTCGCCGCGGAAGCTGATCAGAACCAGCCAAACCAGGGGGATGACCCAAACAACAGCCATAATGGCCAGAATGGTGTGTACGACAATGTCAGACACCAGGCGCTGCGCCTTCAGAGAGCCGGTCTTCTTATCCTTATTCATTAGCGGAAGCCCTCCTCATTCTTGTACGAACCGGTGTTGCGGTAGGTGATCAGCGAAACGATGGCCAGCACCACGAAGGTGAAGATGCCGATAACGGCGGCCACGTTGTAGCGCTGCTGGTCCACCGACAGCTTGTACAGCCAGGTAACCAGCAGGTCGGTGTTACCGGCCGAGTTGCCAACTTCGGTGGGGCCACCGGCACTCAGCAGGTAGATGATGTTGAAGTTGTTGATGTTGCCGGTAAAGCTGGTGATCATGTTGGGGGCCATCACGAACAGCATGTAGGGCAGGGTGATGTTGAAGAACACCTGCACAGTGTTGGCGCCGTCGATGCTGGCAGCCTCGTACTGGTCGGCAGGAATGTTCTGCAGAATGCCGGTAACCTGCATGATGGTGTAGGGGATACCAACCCACAGGTTGATGATGATGATCATGCAGCGGGCCCAGGTGGTGTTGGTGAAGAAGGGCACGGCGCTGTCCACAATGCCGGCATTGATCAGCATGGTGTTGATGATGCCGTTGGGCTCAAACATGGTGCGGATGACCAGCAGCGACACGAACTGAGGAATGGCGATGGTCAGCGAGAAGATGGTACGCCAGAAGCTCTTGATGCGGGTGGTCTTGCGGTTGATCATCATGGCCACGATGGTGCCCAGGAAGAAGCACAGGAAGGTGGCGAAGAAGGCCCAGGTCAGGGTCCAGCCCAGAACCGACCAGAACTGACGGCCGATGACGCCCGAGGGGTTGACAACGGTGATAAAGGTTTCCAGGCCTACCCAGTCGAACAGCACCAGCTTGTCGCCCAGCTTGGAGTAGTTGGTAAAGGCCATGGGGATCATGTACAGCAGCGGGGTGATGGTGAAGATGCACAGGGCAACAAACGGGGGAACCATCAGGGTGCCGTACAGGCGCTCGTCAAACTGAGCCTTCACGTCCTGCACAAAGGTGGGCAGGGGCTTGCCCTCGGCCTTATAGCACTGGGCACGGTAGGCGCTGCTGACAGCTGCGCGCCACAGCACCACAAAGGCCACGGTGATCACAATGGCCACAACGCCGTACAGCAGAATCAGCTGCGAGTTGTCGCCGATCACGTACTCGTAGGCGCCCAGGTTGTCGTTCCACACTTCCTGGGTGGGGGTATCGCCCAGGCTGGGCAGCAGGCCAATGGCCTCGATGCCGCTGGTGAGCATGTAGTACAGGTAAATGACCTCGATGGTCAGGAACATCAGACCCTTGAGGATCTGCTTGTTGGCCAGGTTGCCCAGACCCATCACCACAGCGCTCAGCTTGGTGACCAGGTTGCCCTTGGTCAGCGAGTTTTTCAGGCTGTAGGGGTTGGGGGCAAACTCCAGCCGTTTGGGAGCTTTCGCTTTTGCCACGGGGAAGTCCTCCTCTTTCATGGATTGTTCACATGTTTGCCGGTAAAAAAGCGCAGCGGTCGATCGGCTCGACGGCCCATCGACCGCTGCGCGGTTTTATATGTTTACCTCAGCCGGGCAAATCAGATGCCGGCAATGGCGTCGGCGAAGCTCTTGTTCATGGCTTCGACCTTCTCGGCAACGTTGGCCTTGGTCACTTCAGCGTTGGCAACAGCCTTGCCGAAGGTCTCGGCAACGCCCCAGTACTGGCTCATCTCGGGGATGAAGGGCTGGATCATAGCGGTGTTGGCAATGCAGTTGTTCTGAGCATTGAACACAACGTCGTCAGCCAGAGAAGACTGCAGGCTGGTGGCGCAGGGGATAACGGAGCCGCTGCGCAGCTCGTAGTGCAGCTGCTGCATCTCGGCGTTGCCCAGCCAGCCGGCCAGAGCAACAGCGGCGCCGGCGTTCTTGCAGTGGGGGTTGACACCAATTGCCTTGGAGCCGTAGAAGGCCATCAGCTGCTTGGTCTCGCCGCCCATCTGAACGGTGGGCAGCTGGGCAGCGCCCAGGGTCTTGCAGGTGATGTTGCCGAAGTCCCAGCTGCCGCTGAAGAAGGCGCCAACGGTGCCGTCGTTCAGGCCGGGCAGGCCGTACTTGTTGCCGTCGTCATTGACGAAGTTGGGGTTGGCCATCAGGTCCAGCAGGTAGGTGGCGGCCATCACGCCGGCGTCGCCGCCCCACTGGATGCCAGCAGCAGCATCGGTGCCGTCAGCGCCGAAGATCTGGCAGCCGGCAGCGTAGAAGAAGGCCTGAATGTACCAGGAGTTGGTCAGGGGGAAGGCAACCTTGCCCTTGCTCAGCATGGTTTCCAGGCTCTTGACGTCGTCAGCAGAGAAGACGTCGGTATTGTAGTACATGAACCAGGTGTTGCCGGTGAAGGGAACGCCGTAGATGGCATCCTTGTAGGTGACAGAAGCCAGCATAGCCTCGCTGTTGTCAGCCTTGACCTGATCGGCCACGGCGCCGCCCAGCTTGGCAATGCCTTCGGCCTGAACCAGACCGCCGATCTGGTCGTTGGCGAACATGTAAACATCGCCGGCAGCGGCCACGTCGGTGGTGATCTTGGTCAGAGCGTCGCCCTCGGGGCAAACTTCGAAGGTGGGAACGATAACGTACTTGTCCTGAGAGGCGTTGAACTTCTCAACAGCCACGGGCAGCCAGCAGTTGGCGTCAGCCTGATCCTCAGAGGGGCCCCAGATCTTCAGGGCAACCTCGGCAGGGCCGGCGGGAGCGGCAGCAGAAGAAGCGGGAGCGGCGGTGGAGCTGGAAGAGCCACCGCAAGCGGTCAGGCCCAGAGCGGCAGCGCCGACACCGGCAACCTTCAGGAAATCGCGACGAGAAATCTTTTTCATTGCTAAAATCCTCCTATTTCTTGGTTCATGTATGAATGTACTATCTGTCGCCAAGCAGGCGACAAGACCGGTTGCGCAACTGGGTTGCGCAACCGGTACCTATGCAAGTATCAGTATAAAACCTACCCCGCGGGAATGTCAATGTCACTATTCACGATAATTGGTAAAAAATATTGTGCACTTTGCTACGCAAAGTTGCGCAGATATGTTTTTTTGTCCCTTTCACTAAAATTTTCGGCTTTTTTTGGGCGGGATATCATTGCGCAAATCGTTGCGCAGGTTGCTTTTGCAGAAAAAAGGTGAATGGTTCAAAAAAACAGGGCAGCCGTGGCTGCCCTGTGGGGGATGATGATTGGTGTGCGGCGGGGTGCGGCAAAAGCTTTGCCGGTTCTGTACCGGTTCAGGTTTTGGTCGAATCCCGCAGGATCACCTGAAAGCCCAGTTCCAGCCGGCGTTCCACCTCGGTGCCCTCCATGGTGGCCAGCAGCTGCTGCATGGCCATGTTGCCCAGCTGGAAGGCGTCGTACTGCACGGCGGTCACCTGCGGCACCATGTTCACCAGCTCGGGGCTGTCGTACAAACTGGCCACCTTGATCTGTTCGGGAACCTTGATGCCCCGCTGGCGCAGGGTGCGCATTACAAGGCTGGCTACCTCTTCGTCCATGCACAGAATGCAGTCGGGCCCAAAGGTCAGCGCCTTTTCCAGCGCATTGATCCGCTGGCTGTCCGACTCCAGCTCCAGATACACAAGGTTTTCTTCCACCGGCAGGTTCATCTGGGCGTATGCCTGCCGGAAGCCCTGCACGCGGCTCTGGTTGACCGTATATAACAGTGTACCGCCCAAAATTGCAATGCGGCGCATGCCTTTCATCAGCAGCAGGGTGGTCAGCTCGCGGGCGCCGCCCACCTGATCGTTGTCCACCGACATGACCTGATCGTCCGGCGGCTGGGGGCGGCCAATGGCCACAAAGGGCAGGCTGTATTCCTTTAATAAGGGGATCAGAGGGTCGTTCATAATGGTGCGGGTCAGAATGGCACCGTCAATTTTGTGGTTGTCCAGCAGGCGGCGCAGGGGGCTGGTGTCCCGCTCGCTCACCATCGACAGCAGCACGTCGTAGTCGTTCTGGGTGGCCAGCTCGTACACGGCGCCCATGGTGCGGCGCAGAAAGGCCAGATCCAGCTGCTGGAAATGCCGGGGGATCACCAGCGCCACGTTGTAGGTCTTGTTCTGGGCAAGGCCGCGGGCCACCAGATTGGGCCGGTAGTTGTGAATGCGGATGTACGCCTGCACCTTGGCGCGGGTCTCTTCGCTGACACGGCCCTTGCCCGAAATGGCGCGGGAAACGGTGGTTTTCGAAACCCCCAGCTCGGCAGCGATCTGGCTCAGGTTCATTACTTTATGTTCGGCGTCGTTCATAGCCATAGTGTTCTGTCCCTTTCGCAGCGCAACAGAAGTGGGGAATTGCGCAAAATTGCGCAGATTGTTGCGCTGATTTAGTAATAGCAGGTTTTTCTGCGGCCGTCAAGGGCATTCGGGGCCGCTTTTTGTACAAGATTTTGCCAAAAGTATTGTCAGGTTGGCGAGGTGTGCGGTATACTTGCCCACAGAAAAGACCATGCCAAAGGAGTTGTTGCGCAAATGTCAGCCTATACCTTTACCTCTGCCCACTGGCCCGATCTGGCTTCCGGCCAGCAGCGGGAATGGAGCGTGCAAAACGGCGCCGGCGGCTATGCCGGCTGCAGCCTTGCGGTTTCGCCCATCCGCCGCCACCATGGCTGGCTGATCGCCAGCCTGACCGCCCCGGTACAGCGCCAGATGGTGTGGACCCGCTGCGAAGAGCTGCTTGCCTGCGGCGATGCCGCTGCCCGGCTGGACAGCGCCTTGTATCAGGGCGCCCCGCTGGACAGCACCGCCACCCTGCGCCGCTTCCGGTGGGACGGCCTGCCCGGCTGGAGCCACGAGTGGAACGGCATCCAGGTGCGGCGCGGCTTTGCCATGCAGCGTGCCTGCAACACCAGTGCGCTGGCCTATACCATTGAAAATACCACCGATGCCCCGGCCACCCTCACCCTGACCCCCTGTGTCAGCTGGCGGGGCGCGGGCGACGGCTTTACCCCCGACAGCTTTGCCTTCCGCACCGAGTACCGCGGCGGCGAAGCACTGCTGTACCCGGCCGCCGCGCCGGAATACCGGGTGCGGTTTGGCTGCATCGGCGGCGAGCTTCAGCCGCTGGACGAAATGCAGATTAGTGCACCCATTGACCTGCGCATCGAGATCGAAACCGGCGACCCCCGCCCCGAGAAGGACGCCGCCTTTTTCCGGGTGCTGGTCACCCTGCCGGCCCGCAGTAAGGCGAAGGTGTCGCTGACCTGTGCGCTGGAAGCCTCGGACGGGCTGTTGACCACCCTGCCCGACGCCTTTGCTCTGATTGCTCTGGAAAAAGCCCGCATCAAGGGCCGGCTGCAGCAGGCCGGGGCCGAAGATACCACCACCCGGCGGCTGGTGCGGGCGGCCGACCAGTTCCTGGTGTACCGCCACAGCACCGACGGCATGACCATGCTGGCCGGTCTGCCCTGGTTTACCGACTGGGGCCGTGACACCATGATCGCCTTCGAGGGCAACTGCCTGTGCACCCGCCGCTTTGCCGACGCCCGCAGCATTCTGGAAACCTTTGCCCGGTACGAGCGCAAGGGCCTTGTGCCCAATATGTTCCCCGATGCCGGCACCGCCCCGCTGTACAACACGGTGGACGGCAGCATGTGGTACGTGAACGCAGTGGGCATGTACCTGCAGTACACCGGTGCCGACGAGGACTATACCTTTGTGCAGTCCACCCTGTGGCCCTGCATCCGCAATATCCTGCATTACTATGAAGCGGGCACCGATTTTTCCATCGGCATGGACAAGGCCGACTGTCTGGTGCACGCCGGCGGCGGTCTGGATCAGGTGACATGGATGGACATCCGTGTGGGCGACTGGGTGCCCACCCCCCGCCACGGCAAGCCGGTGGAGATCAACGCTTTGTGGTACACCGCCCTGTGTATTGGCGAGCAGCTGGCCCGCCGCTTTGGCGAGGAAGACAACGCCGCCCACTGGGCCGACCTTGCCGCCAAGGTGCAGGTCAACTTTGCCAAAGCCTACTGGGTGCAGAACGACAAGGGCGGCTATCTGTGCGACGTGATCGAGTACGACGGCCGGCAGGACGACACCCTGCGCCCCAACCAGCTGATGGCAGTCAGCCTGCGCCGTGTGCTGCCCGCCGGCAAGCCTCCGCTGCTGACCGATGCGCAGCAGCGCAGCGTGGTGCAGGCCTGCGAGCAGTACCTGTGGGCCGGCCCCGGCATGCGCACCCTGCCAACCGATCACCCCGATTATCACGGCATCTACTTCGGCAAGCTGGCCGACCGGGATGCCGCCTATCATCAGGGCACTGCATGGGGCTGGCTGCTGGGCGAATTTCTGATGGCCCACCACACCGCCTATGGCGACAGCGCAGCCGAGCGTGCCGCCCTGCGCCGGCTGATCGCCCCGGCGCTGGCTTCGATGCGCACCGGCGGCGTGAACTGTATTGCCGAAATTTTTGACGGCAATGCCCCCCACGAAAACCGCGGCTGCTTCAATCAGGCGTGGAGCATCGGCACCGTGCTGGCCGCATGGCGCAATCTGCCCGGGCTGGAGAATGCCTGAAACAACAACCAAACAAAAACAAGAGCCTCCCCGGCCGGGGAGGCTCTTTGCTTTGTGGGGGATGCCTCAGCTGCGCTTTGCCTTGCGGCGCAGGGCAGCAAAGGCGATGGCTGCAACGCCAAGGGCGGCAGTCATGGGCCACAGGCTTACGCCGGGGCCGGTTTTGGGCGAGGTGGCGCTCAGGGCGGGGCTTTCGTACACTGTAAACCGGGCCGAAGCCTCACCGTCCGGGTAACGGAAGGTGACGGTGTGCCCGCCCAGCGCCAGAGTATGCAGGTAACCGGGCTGCAGGGTAACAAGGGTGCTGCCGCTGCGCACCGTGTAGCCGGCGGGATCCACCACTACACCGTCCACCAGCACGGCGGCCAGCTTGTGGGCCGCGCCGTTGGCCACAAACACCAGACCGTTGGCCATGCCGCGGGTCCAGTGGGCGTCGTTCAGCTGCAATTCGGCGAAGCTGTTTTCGTGCTGTGCCTTTACCATGCGGTAATCGGTCATGGCGGCATAGGCGGCCTGCAGGGCAGTCACTGTGTCGGTGCTCAGCAGCGACTTTTCATGGCTGGTCAGGGCGGTGTAGGCGTTCCATGCTGCCGCCACGTTCGAAATAGCAGGCTCAGTATCGGGCAGAATGTCGGCCGCAGCGGGCAGGGCGGTCACCTTATCGGTCAGCGTTTCCACCGCGGCAATGCTGTTCAGCGCGCCGGTCACACGGTCAAGGTCGGCCTGCACTTCGGCCCGCTGGGTGTCGGTGTAGTTGCCGGCGTAATCGTTCAGCGCGGCCTGCAGGTCGGTTTGTGCAGCCTGCAGATCGGCCTTGTCGGCAAGGGCAACGTTCTGGTCGGTGACTGCGGCGGTGCCGGTGATGTGTTCGGTTTCGGCGGCCTGCTGTGCATCCTCGATCTGCTGCAGCAGCGCATCGCAGCCATTGACCACAACGGTCCACTGGGCAATGTCCTGCGGGGTGGCAAGGGTGTTGGGGTCGCCGGCTGCGGCGGCGATGGCATCGGCAGCCGATTGCTTCAGGGCGGTGATGGCCTCGGCGTTTTCAGCGGTCACAGTTTGCTCGGTAACGCCGCTGATGCTGCCGGTGTTGGGGTATACCTGCCACAACACCGAGGCGCTGCCGGCAAAGTTGCCCTGCCCGGTAACGGTCAGCTGATACACCCCCACCTTGATGGCGCAGTCGTTGGTGGTGGTGTAATCGCCCGGGGCAAGGACCAGGTCGTTGGCGATTACAGCGGCCACGGTCTGCACCAAGGGGCTGCCGCTGTACATCGGGCGGTTGCCCAGGGTAATCTCGGTGGAAGCGCTGCCCAGATCCAGCGGGGTGATGGTAAACCTGTCGGCGTTTTGGACCATTGCAAAGGTGTAGTTGGGGTGGTTGGCCTCGGTAAAGGTGCCGGGGGTGTAGGCGTACTGCCCGGCGGCAGTGCCCGGTGTGCGGTCGATGCTGCCGCTGAGCATCTCGCTGCCGGCAAGGCCATCCAGCGTGTAGCCAAGGGCCGGGGTGCTGCCGGTGCCGTCGTAGGGGTTGTTTTGCCCGGCGTCGGGCAGAATGGTGACCAGACGGCGCTGAATGATCAGCCGGCCGGGCAGGGCATCCACGGCATAGTTGGCGGTCACAACCCGACCGATGCCGTCGGTGATCACAACTTCGCTCAGCTGCAGCTGGCCGTTTTCGGTCACCTGATCGGTGCTGGGGACCAGAGTGGCGGTCAGGCTGTGACCACCCAGCAGGCCGGTGGCGGCGGTGGGGGCGGCAATGGTATAGCATTCGCTGCCAAGTGCGGGTGGGGTGCCGTAGGTGATGGTCTGGTCGTGTGCAGTCACCGTGACGGGACGGGGCTCAACGGTCAGGTCGAAGCGATAAACTGCGTGGGAAAGATTGGCAGTGCCTTTGTAGTAAATTTCCAGCGGATGGGTACCCGCGCCCAGCTGGGTGGTGTCGATGGCAAAGCCGACCGCGCCGTTGGCTACGGTCTGGGCTGTACCCAGCAGGGTGTAACTGCCGTTTTGCAGCAGGAATGTACCGGTCTGGTTTTCACCAAGGCTGGCATCCACTGCGGCGGGCAGGGTCACCGCGCCGGTGGCCGCAAGGCCGGTGTTGGCAAAAGTGGCAGCGGTTTCGATGCTGCTGCCGTAAACCGGGTTGGCTGCGGGCAGGCTGCCCGTCAGGCTGGTCTGTGCCTGCTTTACCGTAAGGGCAACATCCTTCGAATCCGTGTAGGCGCCGTGGGCGATGACCCGGCAGCGATAGATGTAGCTGCCTACCTCCAGCCCGGCGGGCGGGGTGTAGGTGCTGTCGGTGGCGTTTTCAATGGGGGTGAGATACTCTTCAGTGGTACCGCTGTCGGTCACGGTGTACCACTGGTAGGCCGCGCCGGTCAGGTCGATGGGATCAACGGTCACCGCAAGGGTGGGGGCGGCGGTGCAGCCGTACACCAGCTCCACTGCCGTCTGGCTGCTGTTTTCGACAGCGGCGGTCACCGATTTGATAGGCTGGAAGGCGCAGCTGTCGCAGTTGCTGGCACCGTTCTGGTAGGTGTGTGCACCGTAGAGCGGCAAACTGCTGAACTTGCCGGGGCAGTTGGGGTTTTCGCAGGCCTGCCAGTGAGCCTCTGTATCATAGGCAAGGTTTTGGGCTGCGTCGGCGGCATAGCTGTGTACATGGTTGCGCAGGGTCAGGCGGCCGGACGGGGAAATATCATACTGGGGGTAGCGGCTTTTATAGGCGTTGGCTTCGTTCAGAACAGAACCGTAATCCCACCAGTAGCCGTCGCCCACAAGGTCCGGGATAGCATTGAGTGGCATTGTGCCACCGCCGCTGGTTGCGGACAGGGTGGCACCGTTGCCGGTCAGAATGATGGACCCGTCTCCGACATAAACTGCCGGGTCGGTATCGCTTTCTGCGGTCAGGGCAACGCCGTCGCCGAACAGCATAATCGAACCGGAAGCGTTGTTGTTGATGCCGGCGACGGATTTGCCGGTGGCAGACAGGCTGCCGCCGTACATGGTCAGAGAACCGGACCACAGCTGGACGCCGTAACAGTATGGGGTGGTGGCAGTGGCAGTCACGCTGCCGCTGTTGATGGTAAGATTGCCGCTGCCAACATACAGCGCCGCTTTTGGGCTGTTAGAGTCTGCGCCGGCGTTGGGGTAAGTGCAAACGGTCAGGCTGCCCTCGGTGCCGTCGGCAGCGTTTTCGATGGTGAGAGCATTGGTGCTGTAAAGCCCCCATTTAAGGCTGCCGGAAACGTTCACCTGGGCGTTGGCCACTGTGCTGGCGCCGGCCAGCTTCAGGGTCAGGGGGCTGCCGGTGTCCAGCAGAAGACCGGCATAGAAGTAGGTATTGTGGGTTTTGCTGCCCAGCGTGCCCACTTCGGCGTTGGTCAGGGTCAGGGTGGCGTCGGCTTTGTTGTACAGCACGCCGCCGCTGCCCGCCTGCCAGTAGGTGTCGGCGGTGTCGGCCTTCAGCAGCACACCGTAGCGGGCGTCGCCGCCAAAGGCATAGGTTTTGCTGCCGATGCTTACCCCATCAAGGCCGGAAAGGCTGGCCCCA
>JAFULE010000156.1 GCA_017483235.1 Faecalibacterium sp.
AATCGAGGGGTCGCCGCTCATGGCTTCCAGCAGGGTGCCGTAAAAGCCCAGCCCGCTGAAACAGAACAGCACCACGGCGGTGATGTAACGCTCCATATCAAAATCGGGGCCGGGGCGCAGCGGCAAAGCTTTGAGTGCCTTGCTGGCCAGTGCGGTTACCCGGCGCTCCAGCCCGCACAATTCGCCCAGCGCGCTGCCTACAACCACCGCAAGGATCACCGGCGACATTGCGGTAGCCTTTACGATGGAATTGATCCCCAGCGCCATGCCCGAAAAGCCCAGCAGAGTGTTCAGATAGTCTCGGGTGGTTTGGGGCACATAACGCCCGAACAGGCAGCCCAGAATGCTGCCAAGCAGCACGCAGCTGCAAAGGGTCAATACGCCAACAGGCATGGGTGGCTCCTTTCTTTCGCAAAAACGTGGTCGATTTTTATTTATGATAACACAGTTTGGCGTGCAGCGATAGAAAAAGCTGCAAAAAATCAACAAAAAGTGTCTTTTGGTCACTGATACTAGAACCGATACAGGGCGGTTGACAGGGGCGGTCCAAAAAGCTTTAATAAAGAGGAAAACAGGCTGTGTGCAGCAGCCCGGCAAAGAGGGGATACGTTATGGCAGTTGTGTTGTTTTTTGTGGTAAGCTTTCTGGCCTCTACGGTGGGCGCCATCTGCGGCATTGGCGGCGGTGTGATCATCAAACCGGTGCTGGATCTGTGCGGTCTTGCCAGTGTGTCTACCATCAGCTTTCTGGCCAACTGCACTGTGTTGGCCATGACCTGCTATTCGGTGGGCCGCAATCTGCTTTCGGGCGAAAGCAAGGTCGATCTGAAAACCGGCACCCCGCTGGCAGTGGGCGCCGCAGTGGGCGGCGTGCTGGGCAAGCAGCTGTTCGGCATGGTAAAGGCCATGTTTGAAAATCAGAATACGGTGGGCGCGGTGCAGGCAGTCTGTCTGGCACTGATCACGGTGGGCACCTTTGTGTATACCCTGTATAAGCAAAAAATTCCCACCCGCCAGGTGCAGGGGGCGGTGCCCTGTGTGGTCATCGGCCTGCTGCTGGGCATCATGTCCAGCTTTTTGGGCATTGGCGGCGGCCCCATCAACCTTGTGGTTTTGTTCTATTTTTTCAGTATGCAAACAAAGCTTGCGGCGCAGTACAGTTTGTACATCATCCTGTTCAGCCAGATCACCAGCATTGCCACCACCTTTGTCACCGGCAGTGTGCCGCAGTTTGAACTGCCGGCCCTTGTGCTGATGGTGGCCGGCGGCATCGGCGGCGGCATTGCGGGCCGCAGCCTGAACAAAAAGCTGGATAACAAAGCGGTGGACAAGCTGTTTTTGCTGCTGATGGCGGTGATCATTGGCATCAGCGTGTTCAACACCTTCAAATATGCTGCCCTGTAATCGAAAACAACAAGTGCCCCGCGGCCTTTGCCGCGGGGCACTGCTGCTTTTTACAGACTCTTTTTCCAGATGCGGGCTTCATACCCGTCCAGCACGGAGGGGTTATGCAGGGCGGCAGGGAACACCAGCTCATAGCCGTCGTCCAGCTCGTAGGCATCGCGGATGCGGCGGCCCAGATTGCAGTCCACCAAAAACTCTGTGCCGTCCAGCGTGCGGGTGTACACAAACCGGTCTTTGCTGCGGCCCAGCACGGCCAATTCGCCGTACACCAGCGCCTTTTCTTCCCGGCGCAGTCGGATCAGCTGCTTGTAGGCTGCGTATACCGACTTCTTGCCGCTTTGCTGGGTCAGGCTGCGGTGCTGGGGCAGCAGGGTGCTGTTCCACGGCAGCAGCACCCGGGCGTGCTCGCGGGTGCCGGCCAGAATGCGGGCAAAGGTGGCGTCATGGCCCCACTCCTGCAGGTGTTCGGCGTAATAACCCTTGGCCTCCACGTCGGTGATCTGCTCCATATCGGCAAATTCGTAGTTGGCAAGGCCCATCTCGTCGCCCTGGAATACAAAGGGGGTGCCCTTCAGGGTCATCTGCATCACCGCCAGCAGCTGCGAAAGGGCGGTGTGATACGCCGGGTCCTTGCACACCTTGCTGATCATGCGGGGATTGTCGTGATTGTTGTAGAACAGGGCGGTCCAGCAGTTATTGCCGTATTCTTCGATCCACTTGACAATGTAATCCCGGTAGAAGTTCAGGTCGTATTCATAATCCTCCATCCGGATATGGCCGGGCGTTTCCAGATGGTCAAAGCAGAACACCATGTCCAGCTCGCTGCGCTCTTCGCCGGTGACAAGGCGGCACATATCCCGGCCAAAGCCCGGGGTCTCGCCCACCGAAAAGGCGCCATGCGGGGCAAAGGCCTCGGCCTGAATCTGCCGCAGAAATTCGTGCAGGCGGGGGCCATAGTAGTATTTTTCAATGCCCGGGTAGCCCATCAGGCTGCCGATGACCTCATTGCCGGCGGGCAGGCCCGGCTCTTTCGAGATGTAGTTGATCACATCCATCCGGAAACCGTCCACACCCTTGTCCAGCCACCAGTTCACCATTCCGATCACGTCGGTGCGCAGTGCGGGGTTTTCCCAGTTCAGGTCCATCTGCTTTTTGCTGAACAGATGCAGCGCCCACACCTGCTGCTCGGGGTAATAGTTCCACGCCGGGCCTGAGAAAAAGCTGGTCCAGTTGTTGGGCATCTCGTCCGGGCTTCCCTTGCGGAAAAAGTAGTAATCCCGGTAGGGGCTGGCCTCGTCGGCCAGTGCCTTTTGGAACCACTCGTGCTCGTCCGAGGTGTGGTTTACCACCAGATCCATGATCAGCCGCATGCCCTTGGCGTGGGCTTTTTCCAGCAGTTCATCAAAATCGGCCATGGTGCCAAATTCGGCCATGATTTTGCGGTAATCCCGGATGTCGTAACCGTTGTCGTCGTTGGGGGAATCGTAAATGGGCGAAAGCCACAGGGCATTCACCCCCAGATCGGCCAGATAGTCCAGCTTTTCGATGATGCCGCGCAGATCGCCGATGCCGTCGCCGTCGGTATCGCAGAAGCTGCGGGGGTAGATCTGGTAAAACACCGCTTCCTTCCACCATTTTGGGGTGATGGGCCCATCCGGCGGGGCGGGCAGATCCGGCTCGGTGTTTACCAGATGCAGCAGGTCAAACCAAAAGGCCGGGCCGATTTTTTTGTAGGTCAACGCGGCCAACTTTTTCAGCTTCAGGTTGGCCACCAGCGGGCTTTTCAGCAGTTTTTCATCAAGGCCCAGCTGCATCAGTACCTTCGAAAGGGCGTCGTGCCCCACCGGGCTGGCATACAGCTCGCCCACCCGGCTGTCCAAAGTCAGTTTATTTGCGCGCATGTAACTCCTCCACGATCCGGTTGTACATCTCTTCGTCCAGAATGTAATACTTCGAATACACAATAAAGCCTACCACAATGCAGATCAGAGGGAACACCATCATGGCCGATTTCAGGATCACAATGCCCTCGGCGGTCATGTCGGCGGCGCTCTGGGCGGTGCTCATGCCCGAAAGGATGACCACCACGCCGGTAATGCCGCTGGATGCCGCGCCGCCCATCTTGTTGATAAAGGGCTGCAGCGAGAAGGTAACGCTGTCGTTGCGGCGGCCGAATTTCCACTCGCCGTACTCTACGCTGTCGGTCAGGAACATCAGCATCATGATTTGGATCAGCGCCTGTGCCACAAACAGAATCACACCTGCAATGCCGATGAACAGCATGGTGTTGGTGGGGCAAAGAAGAAGATGACATAACCGGCCAGCACCATGATGGTGGCCACGGTGTACAGCTTTTTGCGGCTGATGCGGGCGGCCAGTGCGGGGAACACTGCCATGGCGGTGATCTGGGAAACGCCCAGAATCACCGCAAAAATCGAATACATGCCTTCGTCGCCGTACACATATTTGAAATAGTACAGGCCAAAGCCGGTGGTGGTGCAGTAGCCGATCATGAACAGCGCCATCGAAACCGCGGTGGCCAGCAGCTGGTCGTTTTTAAAAATGATCTGCACCATGTCTTTGATGGCGGTGGCAGAGCCGGGTTCTTTATCCTGTGCAAGCCGCGGCTCTTTTACGCCAAACACCGTAACGCTTTGGAATACCCACATAATTCCCACAAGAATTACTGCCAGCGCAAAATAGCCCTTCTGCAGGCTGCCCAGCGCATTGCCCAGCGCAGTGGTAATGGGTACGATCAACGAAACCACCGCAAACAGGCCCACGCTGGCACAAATGCGCGCCACCGAACCGATCTGTTCGCGCTCGCGCAGATCCTGGCTGAGGGTGGGCAGCATGGACCAGTAGGAAATATCGTTCATGGTAAAGCAGATGCCCCATGCCACGTACAACACCGCAAACAGCAGCACAAAGGCACCGCCCTGCAGCCCAAAATCGGTGAACAGAAGCACGGTCAGAATACCGGACAATACAGCACCCACCACGATCCAGGGCTTGAAGCGGCCCCAGCGGGTGTGGGTATTATCTACAATTACGCCCATAAAGGGGTCGTTCAGTGCGTCGAACACGCGGGCGGCCAGCATAATGCCGGTGACCCACCACAGGGTGTCGTCGGGCAGCTGCAGAACGTCGGTCAGATAAAACATCAAATACATGCTGATCATGGTATACACCATGTCGCGGCCTACGGTGCCAAGGCCGAAGGTCAGGCGGTTGGGGTTCTTTTTCATGGGGGGTACGCTCCTTTTCCTGGATACATTATTATTATTGTACCACCCTGCGCTGTAAAAGAAAACAGCCATTCCGGTGCAGAAATGCACAAGAATGGCTGCTTGTTTATCAGGCCTTTGCCAAAAAGAACAGTGCCAGCACGCCGGGGCCGGTGTGATTGCCGATTACCGGGCCAACGTGGTTGATGTAATGTACTTTTACCTTGTATTTTTTGCGGATCATGTCGGCCAGTTTCTGGGCCTCGTCCAGACAGTCGCCGTGGGAGATGAACACCTCGGTGGCGGGGTCAAAGTGGTATTCCTCCATCTTGTCCAGCAAAGTCTGCATCGATACGGCGCGGCCGCGCACCTTGCTGCGCACCTCCAACTTGCCTTCGTCGCTCAGCTCGATGATGGGTTTCATCTGCAGCATGGTGCCTACCACCGCGGCGGTAGCCGAAACCCGGCCGCCACGCTTGAGGTGATGCAGGTCGTTCACGGTCACCCAGGTGCACAGTCGATGGCGCATCTGCTGCACATAGGCAAGGGTTTCGTCCAGTGTGGCGCCCTGCTCTTTTTTGCGGGCAGCCAGCCACACCAGCATGCCCTGCCCCATCGAGGCAGCCAGAGTATCCAGCACTTCGATACGGCAGCCCGGGCAGGCCTTCATCACGTCGTTGGCGGCGATGCAGGCCGACTGATAGGTGGTGGACAGCGCCGACGAAAAGGCCAGGCACAGAATGTCCTTACCCTGCAGGGCAAGGGCGGTCATGGCTTCGGCAAAAGAGCCCACACTGACTGCACTGGTGGTGCCCAGCTTGCCCTCGCGCAGCTTGTCGTAAAATTCTTTGGGGGAGATATCGCGGTTGTCAGGATAGTTGAAGTATTCCTTGTCGTCCATCAAAAAAGAAAGCGGCTGTACCTGTAAGCCCAATTCCTTAACCATGTTATAGGGCAGGTCGCAGCAGCTGTCGGTCATAATCACAAATTCGCGCATGAAAAAATCCTCCGGATCGTGGGTGGATGGTTGAGTTCGCTGCTTATCGTATATGGTTTTGAAAATCATGTCAAGAGATTTAATAAATTATTTACATAAACAGACGAGGCGTTTTGTACAGATTACAATAGAGCACAAAAATATTCTGTCGAATTGTGAAAAAATAGACAATTTAACGATTGAAGATACCTGACATTTGTGCTATGATAAAACCATCACCAGATGCCTGCCCATTGCGGGTGGGTGCCCCCTGTGGGAATTTGAAAGGAGCAATGATTTTTTATGGGTCATCTTACCGGTAAAACCGCTATCATCACCGGCGCAGGCCGCGCCGTTCTGTCCGACGGCAGCTGTGGTTCCATCGGCTACGGCATCGCCACCGCTTACGCCAAGGAAGGCTGCAACCTGGTCATCACCGGCCGCAACGTGAAAAAGCTGGAGGACGCCAAGGAAGAACTGGAGCGTCTGTATGGCATCAAGGTTCTGTGCGTGCAGGCCGACGTGTGCGACGGCGCTGACAATGAGGCCGTGGTCAACAACGTCATCAAGCAGGCTGTCGACACCTTTGGCGGTATCGATGTGCTGATCAACAACGCACAGGCTTCCGCCTCCGGCGTGCCTCTGGCCGCCCACACCACCGAAAACTTCAACCTGGCCATGTTCAGCGGCCTGTACGCCTGCTTCTACTACATGAAGGCCTGCTACCCCTACCTGAAGGAGAGCAAGGGCAGCGTCATCAACTTTGCTTCCGGCGCCGGCCTGTTCGGCAACTACGGCCAGTGCAGCTACGCTGCCGCCAAGGAGGGCATCCGTGGTTTGAGCCGTGTAGCCGCCACCGAGTGGGGCCCCGATGGCATCAACGTCAACGTCATCTGCCCCATTGCCTGGACTGCCCAGCTGGAAAACTTCCAGAAGGCCTACCCCGATGCCTTCAAGGCCAACGTCAAGATGCCCCCCATGGGCCACTACGGCGACAGCGAAAAGGAGATCGGCCGTGTCTGCGTGCAGCTGGCCAACCCCGACTTCAAGTACCTGACCGGCGAAACCCTCACCCTCGAGGGCGGCATGGGCCTGCGTCCGTAAGCGGCGACAACATTCCTGCAAAGCAAAAACACCCCGTTCCAAGTGGAACGGGGTGTTTTTTATCGTTGATCATTGCTTTTTGGTTTGTTTTGCCAGAACAAAAAGGGTAACAGCCAGCATGGGCAGCAGCGGCACAATGCCGATCAGCAGCGGGCCCACCGTGGGCTGGCCCGGGTCGGCCACGTTCAGCACCAGCATGGGGGCAGATGCCACTGCGTTGATGCCGCCGTGGGCAATGGCGGCGGCCCAGATGCTGCCGGTTTTTTCGTATACAAGGTTCAGCAAGGTGCCAAAGCAGATGCACACAAGGCAGAACAGGGCCATGCCCAGCCAGGGTTCGCCCCAGTAGCCAAAGCCGTATTCGTACCCGGCCAGCAGCATCACCGGCCAGTGCCATGCCCCCCAGATGACGCCGCCCGCCACGTTGGCCTTGGCCTTGCAGCCCAGCAGCTTTTCCAGCTCCGGCTGCAGAAAACCGCGCCAGCCGGCCTCTTCCCCCACTGCAAACAGGGCGTTGAGCACGGCGGCAAAGCTTGCGCCCTGCGCCAGAGTAACCAGCACCATGGCAAGCGGGGTCAGGCCCATGGCGGTCATCTCGTCGTAGGCAGCCTGCCCCATGGCGGTCAGAATGTAGCTGCCGGTCAGATCCAGCCGGTGGGGGAACAGGGCATAGTACAGCGCTGCGCCCAGTGCGCAGAATACCGCAGGCCCCGCAAAGGCCGCCAGCCACCAGCCCCAACGGCCTTTAAAAACAGGCTTCCAGCGTACCCCGGTGGGCATTTTGCCAAAGCCGCGGCGCACCAGCAGCAGCGCTGCCAGCGGCATAAACATACTGGCCGACAGACAAACGGTAAAACCAGCCTGACTGCCCTGCAGTGCAAACCAGCTGCCCACACACTGCAGCGGCCATGCCCCGCCAAAGGCCAGTGCCAGATAAAAAAACAGCTCGCTTTTCAAAAAACGCTTCATACGAATTTCACCGCCGTTCCGTAGGCGATGCACTCGGCAGCGCCCTGCATGATGCTGGCACTGGCATAGCGCATGCCAATGATGGCGTCGGCATCCAGTTTCTCAGCGTCTTCCACCATGCGGCCGGTGGCGATCTGCCGTGCTTCGGTCAGCATATCGGCATAGTCGGCTACTTCGCCGCCCACCAAGGTACGGAAGCCGGCCATAATGTCCTGCCCCAGGTTTTTGCTGCGCACAGTGCTGCCGCGCACCACGCCCAGCGCTTCAATGTTTTTACCCGGAATGTGATCAATAGTGACGATAAGCATCTTCTTCTCCCTTTCCAATCTGTTTGATGCGGTCGACCAGCACCACCATTACGCCAATGATGCAGGCAATGGGCAGGCCGATCAGGAATGCCATAATGGCCGGCGGCGGTGCGCCGGCCGGGTCGGTCAGGCAGGCCCAAACCATCAGTCCCACCAAAAACAGCATCAGCGCAATAAACAGCGCCGCGCCGATCACCGCGCCCTGATAGCGCTCGGCCTTGCGGTCAGTTTTTTCTACGTTCACAACATGTACCCCCTGTTCTTCCTGTTCGGTCAGGCGGCGCAGCGTTTCCTCGGCGTCCAGGGCATCCAGCATGCCAGGGGTCTGCTGCAGCATGGCGCAGAACTCCATCGAAGCCGCCAGTACGTTTTGCCGCTGCTCCAGTTCGTCGGCGTGGCGGCGCATGCCCTCGCTCAGGCTGACACTGCCATCCAGCATTTCCCGAATTTCGGCCAAAGGCACATCCAGCTTGCGCAAAAGCTTGATGCGCCGCAGCCGGGCCACATCCTCGTCGGAATATTCCCGGTAGCCATTGGCCGCGTTGCGCCGCGGGCGCAGCAGCCCTTCTTCCTCGTAAAAACGGATGTTCTTTTTGGTAATGCCAACAGCGGTTTCCACCTGATTGATTTTCATGGCCGCAGCCTCCTTACAAGGGCAGTATAAGCCTTCCAGAAAGGGGAAGGTCAATAACTTTTTCAAAATTTTTTTCGGGGCAGGCGCTTCCCCCTGCGGTACGGTTTACCAATTCATTGTAGCATCCTTTTGCTGTGGGGGCAATGCGGCGCAGGCTGCAGATTTTGTCTTGCATTTGGGGGCATTATCCCGTAAAATAAAAGCAACACCTTTGCCCGCGCGCTGTGCTTGGCGCCGGGAGACTACAATGTTGAAGGAGGATTTTTCCATGGGTAAATTTGTGATTCGCACCACCGCCACCGGCGTCAAGTTCGATCTGAAGGCTGGCAACGGCGAAGTGATCGCCACCTCGGAAGTGTACGAGTCTGAGGCTGCCTGCCGCAACGGTGTGGCCAGCGTGCAGAAGAACGCCCCCGCCGCCGGTGTGGAAAACCAGACCGAAGAAGGCTACGAGGCCGTGAAGCATCCCAAGTTCGAAGTGTATGCCGACAAGGCCGGCGAGTTCCGCTTCCGTCTGAAGGCCTCCAACGGCCAGGTCATCGCGGTCAGCGAGGGCTACAAGGCCCTGAACAGCTGCCTGAACGGCATCGAGTCGGTGAAGAAGAACGCCGTTGACGCTGACATCGTGGAGGAATAAACCGATGGCACTGGACGTAAAGGCACTGATCGAAAAAGCGGTGAAGGAAGTGACCGAAAACCCCGCCCTGCTCAAGCAGTTCAAAGCCGAGCCGGTCAAGGCGCTGGAGAAGGTGCTGGGTGTGGACCTGCCCGATGATGTGATCGAGCAGGTGGTCAAGGCGGTGCAGGCTAAGATCTCGGCCGAAAAGCTGGCCGATCTGGTGGACGACATCGACACCCAAAAGCTGGGCGACGCATTGGGCGCGCTGAAAAAGCTGTTCTGATCAAAATAAACAAGGCCCCGTTTCCGTTGCGGAAGCGGGGCCTTGTTTATTTATTTTTGGGGGCCGTTCACCGTAACCAGCGAGCCGGCCACGATCACCACTGCGCAGAGGATGCTTTTTAAGGTGGGCAGCGTGCCGGTAAGCAGGGCAGTGGCCAGCATGGCCCAGGCTGAGTAGGTAATATTCAGGGCCATGGCGCGGGCTGCACCAATGCCGACAATGGCCTGATAATAGTACAGATAGCTCAAAAGGGCAAACAGGGCTGCCCCCACAATGGGCAGCATGGCGTCCGAGGTGGCCACCTGTGCGGCAAAGCTCCAACCGCGCACCGCGTTTACCCCTACAATGCCCATAAAGGCCGCCGAGTTGATGTAGCGGATCAGCAAAGCGTCCTGATCGGTGATGCGCTCGTCTTTCAGGCCCACCGCACTGATCACCGCCTCCAGCGCCCACGAAACGCAGCAGGCAACCGCACAGGCAAAGCCGGGCAGCAGGTTCTGCACCGCGCCCTGCTGGGGGGAATACCCCAGTACGATCACGCCGCCGATGCTGGCCATCAGGCCTGCCCACTGCAGCGGCTTCAACTCTTCTTTTAAGAAAATACGGGCAAACAGCGCGCCCACCGCTGGGTACATCGAGGTAATGATGGCCGAATAGGACGGCCCGATCAGTTGGATGGAGGCAGTGTAAAACGAAAGCCCCAGCGGCCCGCCGAAGATGGCCCCCAGCCCAATGAATACCGCGCTGCGGGTGAACAGCAGCCGCAGGGTAACCGGCAGGCGGCGGCGCAGTGCCATGTAGCCGGCCATCAGCCCGGCCGAGGTGGTCTGGTGCACAAAGGTGCTGACGAAGGGGGCCACAAAGGCGGCCACCGCGGCGGTCAGGAATACCTGGCGCGAGGTGGCAATGCCCAGCGTTACGGTGCCAAGCCCCCAGAAAATGCCCGACAATAATCCGGAAATCATAACAAACGTCCTTTCTCAGGGCAGCTTACAAAAGCTCTGCCAGAATGGTGTTCTGCACCAGCAGCCCCTGCGGGGTAAGGGCAAGGGTCTGGCCGTCAAACCGGGCATAGCCGTTGGCGGCCAGATTGCGGATGAAGGCAAGCTGGGCCGGGGTAAAGCTGCGGCCCCACTGCTGCTGGTATTCGGCAAGGCTCAGCCCTTTGGTCAGCCGCAGCTGCAGCATCATAAAATCTTCGGCGCCGCAGCCGCCGTCCTCGATGGGGGCCGACTGCCCGGCCAGAAAGGCGGCGGTGTCGGGCGGGTAGTAAAACCGCCGCCCGCCCACGCAGGAATGAGCTGCCGGGCCAATGCCCAGATAGTCGCCGCAGTTCCAGTAGATCAGGTTGTGTTTGCCTTCAAAACCGGGCTGCGCAAAGTTGGAAATTTCGTACTGCTTGTATCCGGCCTGTTCCAACTGCTGTACCGCATACAGGTAAAAATCGGCAGCTGCATCCGGGTCAGGCAGGCCCTCGGGCGGGTGTTTGCCGAAATAGGAGGTAGGCTCGATCTTCAGAAGATAGGCCGAAATGTGGGTGGCTCCGCCGCCGGCGATCAGGGCAAGGGTCTCGTCAAATTCTTCGTAGCTGTAATGGGGCAGCGCCAGCATAATGTCGCCGGTGATGTTTTCAAACCCGGCGGCCCGCGCCGCGGCAAAGGCAGCCCGCGCCTGCTGCGCGGTGTGGGCGCGGCCCAGCGTCTGCAGCTGGCTGTCCCGCGCCGACTGCACACCAAACGAGATGCGGTTCACCCCGGCGGCGCGGTACTCGCGCAGCAGCGCCTCGGTCACCGTGTCGGGGTTGGCTTCCAGCGTAATTTCGGCCCCGGGTACCGGCCCGGCGGCTTCGATCAGCTTCGCCGCGTCCGCAGGGGGCAGCAGGCTGGGGGTACCGCCGCCAAAATACACCGTGTCGGCCTGCAGACGGCCGCCGCCAGCAAAGGTCGATACTTCTCGCAGCAGGGCGGTGGTGTATTCGGGCGGTACGGTGCGGCAGGCCCCGCGGGAGTAAAAGTCGCAATAGCGGCACTTGGAAACACAATACGGAATATGATAATATACGCCAAAGGGCAGCATAAACAAAAACCTCACAGCCGGTTAATGATTCGTCCATTTCTTTCTATTATAATCTATGGTAGGGAAATTGACAAAGGGGTATAATATGGTTGTATCCCATGTTTCCTGCAATAAAAGGAGAGCTTGCGATGTACAGCAACTACGATCACAATCAATACGATTATTCTTATGATGCCCGGCAGGTGGGCCTGAGCTGGAGCGAGTACCTGACCGGTACCTTCCGCTGGATGACCATCGGCCTTGCGGTCACCTTTGTCACCGCCTATCTTACCGCCACCACCCCGATGCTGTTCAATGTGGCCTCGGCGCTGTTTCTGCCCCTGACCATTGTGGAGCTGGTGCTGGTGATGTGGCTGTCGGTGCGGGTGCAGAACATGCAGGTGTCCACCGCGCGGGGCGTATTTCTGGGCTATTCCTTCGTCAACGGCCTTGTGTTCAGCATGTATTTCCTGCTGTTCGATCTGGGCAGCCTGATGATGGCCTTTCTGGCGGCGGCGGTGTTCTTTGGTCTGTCGGCGCTGCACGGCGCCCGCACGCAGAACGATCTGTCCGCTTGGGGCCCCCGGCTGCTGAACGGCCTGCTGGCTATGATCATTGCCAGCGTGGTGGGTATGCTGTTCGGCTTTGGCTTTGTGGGCAGCCTGCTGTACTGCGGGCTGGGTGTGCTGCTGTTTTTGGGCCTGACTGCCTACGACGTGCAGAAGCTGCAGCATTACTACTACGCCTTTGCCTATGATGAGGAAATGGCCGAAAAGTCTGCCATCTTCGGCGCGCTGGGCCTGTATCTCGACTTCATCAACATCTTTTTGTATCTGGTGCGCATCTTCGGCCGCAGCCGCCGCGATTGATGCCAGCCCCAAAAAACAGGCGGGGCCGCGTGGAAGTTCCACGCGGCCCCGTTTTTTGCATTACAGAGTGGGCAGTACCTGCTTTACCGCCAGCGCAAGGGCGGCGTTTTCGGCGGCAGAGCGCACCGCAATGCGGCAGTAGGTGTCGGACAGGCCGGCACAATCGCCGCAGTTTTTCACCAGAAAACCGCGGGCGGCCAGCGCATCAGCCAGCCCGGGCTTGTCGGCCCGCACCAGAAGCAGGTTGCAGTCGCTGTTGTACACCGAAAGGCCGGCCTTTTTCAGCATGGCGGTCAGTTTGGTGCGCTCGGAGTGTACCAGCACCCGGGCGCGCTGAATGTGCTGGCGGCTTTGCAGCGCAGCCAGACCCGCCCGGCAGCTTGCCGCCGACAGCACCCCGCTGCCGGCCAGCGCGTTCAGCTTTTGCAGCAGAATGGGGTTGGCGGTTACGCAGTAGGCCAGCGGCACGCCGGGCATGGCGTACAGGCTTTCGAAGCTTTTCAGTACGATCAGGTTGGGGAACCGGCTGACAAACCGCATCAGCGAATGATCGGCCGGGGCGTCGGTAAAGTCCAGCAGCGACTCGTCCACCAGCAGATAGGTGCCCATGCGGGCGCATTTGTCGAGAATGGCGGCGGTGGTTTCGCTGCCGGCCAGCTGGCCGGTGGGATCACAGGGGTTGGGCAGGTAGGCCAGCGCGGTTTCGCGATTGACCGCGGCGGCAAAGGCCTCGCCCATGGCAAAGCCGCGGGTCTCCCACAGCATGCAGCGGCTGATGGCGCAGCCCATGGCGGTAAAGATCTGCTCGGGCAAAGCAGCGCAGGGGGCGGGCATCACCGCCTTCTGCGGCGCAGTCACAAACAAAATACGGCGCAGCAGTTCGGCTACGCCGGCGCCGCACACCACGTGCTCTTCGGGCACACGCTCGCGGGCGGCAATGGCCCGGCACAGGGCGGTGTAGTCCCTGTCGGCGGGGGCGCCGGCCGGGGCGGTTACCGGGTCAATGCCGGCGGGCAGCCCCAGCGGCGACCAGGTGGTGGAAAAATCGGCAGGGGCATCCGGCGAAGGGGCGGTGGGGCCGCCTTCGGCCTGGGTGTTCAATTTCATAAAATCTTCCAGCCGCATGGGTTGGGTCCTCCTTTATATAAAAGCGGTGTGGACAAATGCCGCACCGCAGCAGATATCTATTGTAAGCATACGCGGTTTTGGCCGCATTGTAAAGTGGAAATTGCAATTCATTTACCGCCGGCGCACTGGCGGCACACGCCGTACAGCATGCTGCCCTCGCACTGCAAAGCAAAGCCATGCCCGGTTTGCAGATGGGTGCGCAGCTGCTCCATAAACCCGCATTCCAGATGCTGAATGCGCCCGCACACGGTACATTTCAGGTGCAGGTGGTCGTGGCAGTGGCGGTTTTGCTCCACATATTGGTACACCGCCTTTTCGCCCTTGTCGGCCACATATTTCATCACCCGCTGTTCGCCGGCCAGTTTGTCCAGATAGCGGTACACGGTGGTGGGGCTGGGCGAAAGGCCCTGCGCATCCAGATGGGCCAGAATGTTGGCCGCACTGACCGCCTGACTGCGGTTTGCGACCAGATAATCCAGAATCAGCTGGCGGGTACGGGTGTTGTAACCCTCGCTGCGCTGTGCCATAGAAAAGCCACTCCTTTGCCGGATTGTTGCTGTAAGAATATCATATTGTGCCCCAAAACGGCAAGGGCAGGGGGAAGAGTAAAAAAAGTTTTGGCTCAAAAACAACGAAGAAACGCTGCAAAAACAAAAAGTATGATTTTTGAACCAAAAAATAAGCAAAAGCTCTTGACACAATGCCGCCAATGTGATATATTAATCAGGCACCAAACAGTGTAGCACATATCGCGGAGTGGAGCAGTTGGTAGCTCGTCGGGCTCATAACCCGAAGGTCGTAGGTTCAAGTCCTGCCTCCGCAACCACAGAACCCGGAAACGAAAGTTTCCGGGTTTTTTCTGTTTCACCCGCCCAGCTGCGGCCCGACGAGCGGACGGTCTGCAGCGGCAAGGG
>JAFULE010000016.1 GCA_017483235.1 Faecalibacterium sp.
CCTTATACCCTAAGTGGTTCTCTCGCATATCCAGTATAACGGATAACTTGAATTCTGACGAGTATCGTTTGTATTTTTGCCCTTTTTTCGACATGAAAAATGCACCTCCGAAAGTGTCTAACTTTCGGGGTGCATTTCATTCTTCGGCGGTCATGTTTTTTACTTCGTTCATTGCAGTGCCCCCCTTTTTACAGCATCTGGTTCAGCCCAACGGCCACCGCCATGGCAGCCAGCATACTGGCGGCAAGGTCAAAGTTTTCCAGCCAGGCCATCTTGTATTTGCGTTCCAGCACCTCGCACAGGGCCATCACCGCGGCGGCGGCCAGCGCGGTCAGCAGCGGCAGCAAACTGCCCTGCACTGCCTGCCCCACATAGCTGCCGATGTAGGCGGCGCACATGCCCACAAACATGGCGATCATGGCCCAGTCGCCAAAGCTTTTCTTTTTGGCACCGCCGGCCGCCGGCTTTTTGCCGGCCAGCTTTTTGGAATAGGCTTTCAGGGTAAAAATGCAGCACAGCGCGCCGCCCAGAATGCCGGTGGTCATCACCAGTGCAATGGTTACAAAGGCCTGCGGGGTCATTTCGGTAATTTTCAGACCGCTCAGCCCCACGCTGGTGGCGGCGATCTGGGCCACGTTTACCTCATACTGTAGGTTGCCGATCACCGACAGCCGCAGCCACGGCAGCGGAATGCCCATGTTGCCCGAAAGAGCCACCACGCCCAGCAGCACGCTGAAAGCGGGCAGCAGGGTAAAGGTGGCGCTGGAGATGATGGTTTTTTTCATCACCGCTTTGTCCATGCCGATGGCAAGGCCGGCGCGCCAGCTTTTGACCATAAAAAACACGCACATGGCCACCACCGAACCGATGGCCAGTGCCACAATGCCGTACATCAGCGGCGAATTCAGCAGCTGCAGCAGATTGTCCAATGCAAAAACCTCCTGTTTTGGGGCGAAACAGCCCGTTCCGCCGTATTGAGTTCAGTATAGCACGATGCAATGGGGGATACAAGAAAGCAAAAGGCCGGGCATCACCGCAAAGGCGATGCCCGGCCTAAAAAGCACTTGTAATTATTCGTAGGTGGCGTAGCACAGATCGCGCTGGTTGCACTTGGCAACCGATTCATCGGCGTTGAGCTTCAGGTCTTTGACCTCGACAATGGGCGTTTGGATAATCGTCATAGGGGCAGGCCTCCTTTCAAAGTTATTTCTATTATAATCAAAATTTGTCCGGGCTGCAACAGGTCACGGCGCAATTTCCTGTTCGATCAGCTGATGAAACAGGCTTTTTACCGGCGGGCAGGCGTGGGTGCCGTTGGCTTTGTATTCGTATACACAGCCTCCGTAGCACAGCGGAAGATAGGGGCAGTCGCGGCATTCCGGCTCGCTGCAGGGGTCGCGGCCCAGGTACTTGGCGATGGATTCCACCTGAGTTTCGCCCAAAACAACTGTGCCGGTGGCAAGGCAAGGATTGCCCACGTCGTTGACACAGCGGTACAGGGCACCGTCCGGGCCGATCACAAAGGAAGATTCGTGTTCGGCCACACAGCTGCATACGCCATGGCCGAACAGCTGATGATAGCTGGGCAGCTTGCGGTGTTTTTGCTGCCGGTTGGCCTGATAAAAACGGTCGTATTCGCTGTGGGAATAGCAGTGCTGCAGCTGCTGCAGCGACTGGGTGGGGGCGATGGTAACAATGGCGGGGTAGATTTGAACCGGCCCGCTGACAGCCCGAAATTCCTGCAGCACCTGTGCGTAGGCGTCGGGGTTGGAATGGTCGATGTTCACCCGCACCAAAACCGGAACATCCCGTGCGGCAAGAGCCTTTACATTCTGCACAATGCGGTCATAGGTGCCGCCGCCGTTGGCAAGAAAGCGGCGGGCATTGTGCTGGGCGCGGCTGCCGTCAATGGTGATCTTGATTTTTTCAAACGAATATTGCCTGAAAAATTCGACAAGCTCGTCGGTGATCAGATAACCGTTGGTGGTGACCGAGAATTTGACCGGTACGCCGTGGGTGCGGCACAGCGCTGCAATGCGTGCGGTCATGTCACACAGAATATTGGGAAACAGCAGTGGTTCGCCGCCAAACCACCCCACATCCAATGCCTCGATGCCGCCGCAAAGCAGCTGCTCGATAAAGGCGAGAACCTGCGTTTGTACGCTGGGCGGCATACAGCCGGGCTGATGCTCTTCAAAACAATACGGGCAGCGGAAGTTGCAGTCCAGAGTGGGGCAAAGGATCAGGCTGGAGCTTTTTTTGTTGAACTGAAACACCCGGTAGGTGCGCCGCAACAGGGCAGATTCATCCAGTTCATCTGCCACCGCAAAACCACATTGGCGGTAAGCGGGCAGATCATCGGCGCTTACCGCGGCGGCATCCCCGCGGGCAAACAGCCCGTATTCTTCGGCGGTCAGCTTTGCAATCGCACCGGTAATGGTGTTGGCGGCGAAATAATCGCCTGCGGCGGTTTGACCGATCACATTGTAGCGGGAAAATTTCATGGCAGAGCCTCTCTGTAAAAGAATGGGAAGGGGGCTTTACCCCAACTATATTCGATGCGGGGGGTGCTGTCAATGAATAAAGAACGGGGGCAGGGAAAAATCCCCCGGAATGGCCGTTCCGGGGAAAGCGGTAAGGTGCAGATGGTGGTGGGACAGGGCGCGGTGCCCAAAAAATCCGGCGCGTATTCGCTTGCTTGGATTTTTTGACCGCAGCCCCCAACAGCAGCTCCCTCCCTCCGCCACTGGCGGCGGTCGCTGCTGTTGCAGTAAGGGCCTCGAAGTCATCGTCAGCTTCACATTCCACCACGCAAAAAAGGCTTGGAACTTTCGTTCCAAGCCTTTTTTGGTGGTGGACGGTAAGGGACTCGAACCCCTGACATCCTGCACGTCAAGCAGACGCTCTACCAGCTGAGCTAACCGTCCATCTATGTAAAGCTGACGTGGAAGTCAGCTTGATTAATATACCACATCTTTTTGGGGAATGCAAGTCCTTTTTCGAATTTTTTCGAAAATTTTTTTAAGATTTTTTTGTCCTGCCAAAACCCGGGGCGGAAATCTGCGCCTTTTCGTTGTGCGGGGGCTTTTATTGTGATATAATTACTTAGTTAAAGTGGAAAGGTGTGCAAAGATGCGAGTGTTGGGTATCGACCCCGGCTATGCCATTGTAGGCTGGGGCGTTTTGGAACATGAAGCCGGCCGGTTTGCACCGGTGGATTTTGGCGCGGTGTGCACCCCGGCCGAAGCCCCCTTTGAAAACCGTCTGCAGCAGGTGTACGAGGAGATCAGCCGCATCATCACGGTGCACCGGCCGCAGGCCCTTGCCATCGAAAAGCTGTTCTACCAGCACAACCAGACCACCGTCATCGGCGTGGCCGAAGCCCGCGGGGTGATCCTGCTGGCGGCGGCGCAGGCTGGCATCCCCATTTTTGAGTACACCCCCATGCAGGTCAAGCAGGCGGTCACCGGCTACGGCAAAGCCACCAAAAAACAGATGCAGGAAATGACCCGTATGCTGCTGCACCTGACTGCCGTGCCCAAGCCCGACGACACCGCCGACGCGCTGGCACTGGCCATCACCTTCTGCCATGTCAGCCAGAGCCAGCTGGCCCGCTATCTGCGCCAGACCCGCGGCCCCATTTGAGCCGCTTTTTATAAAGGAGAACGCATATGATCTACTGTCTGACCGGCAAGATCGTAAAAAAGAATCTGGACTCGGTGGTCGTCAGCTGCGGCGGTGTGGGGTATCTTGCGCAGGTGCCCGCCAGCGTGGCCGGTGCCTTGCCCGGTGTGGGGCGTGACACCACCCTGTACACCGTGATGAACGTGACCGAAAACGATGTCAGCCTGTATGGCTTTGCCACCGAGCAGCAGCAGGCCTGTTTCGAAATGCTGACCGCCGTGTCCGGCGTGGGCCCCAAGGTCGGCCTTGCCATTCTCAGCGTGATGGATCCCGACCGGGTGGCGCTGGCCATCTCGGCAGGCGACCACAAGGCCTTCAAGGCCGCCAGCGGTGTGGGCCCCAAGCTTGCCCAGCGTATTGTGCTGGAACTGAAAGACAAGGTGGGCAAGGGCCTTGTGGAGGGTGTCAACCTCGAAACCGTGTCCACCGCGGCAGCTCAGAACAACGCCGCCGCCTCGCAGGCCATTGCCGCGCTGGTGTCGCTGGGCTATGGCCAGAGCGATGCCGCATTGATGGTGGCCAAAATCGACCCCACCCTGCCGGTGGAAGAGATCATCAAGCTGGCGCTGCGCAGCATGGCCGGCCGCCGGTAACCCAAAGGAGGGAACCTGATGTTTGACGAAAGCGCCCGCTTTGGCGCCGAGCTGATGCAGCCCGGCCTGAACGCCATGGACAGCGAAGAGAATAACCTGCGCCCCAAATGCCTTGAGGACTATGTGGGGCAGGAAAAGGTCAAGCAGAACCTGAAGGTTTATCTGGAAGCCGCCCGCCGTCGCGGCGAGCCGATGGATCATGTGCTGCTGTACGGCCCGCCGGGTCTGGGCAAAACCACTCTGGCCGGCATCATCGCCGCCGAAATGGGGGTACAGATTCGCATCACCAGCGGCCCTGCCATCGAAAAGCCCGGCGATCTTGCCGCCCTGCTGACCAATCTGCAGGAGGGCGACGTGCTGTTCATCGACGAGATCCACCGCCTGTCCCGTCAGGTGGAAGAGGTTTTGTATCCTGCGTTGGAGGATTTTGCGCTGGACATCATGATCGGCAAGGGCCCCAGTGCCCAGAGCATCCGCATCAATCTGCCACAGTTCACCCTTGTGGGCGCCACCACCCGCGCCGGCCAGCTGACCGGCCCGCTGCGCGACCGCTTTGGCGTGCTGCTCAAGCTGGAACTGTACAGCCCCGATGAGCTGGCCCGCATCATCACCCGCAGCGCCGGCATTCTGGACCAGCCCATCACCCCTGAGGGCGCCTACGAGATGGCCCGCCGCAGCCGCGGCACCCCCCGTGTGGCCAACCGCACCCTCAAGCGGGTGCGCGACTTTGCCACCGTGCTGGGCGACGGCGTCATCGACCGGGACGCCGCTCTGATCGCTCTGAAACGGATGGACATCGACGCGCTGGGTCTGGATGAGCTGGACCGCAGCGTGCTGCGCGCCATCATCGAAATGTACAATGGCGGCCCGGTGGGTCTGGAGACCCTTGCCGCTGCGTTGGGCGAAGAAGCCGTCACGCTGGAGGACCTGTGCGAGCCGTATCTGATGCAGATGGGCTTTTTGACCCGCACCCCGCGCGGCCGCTGCGTCACCCAGTTGGCGTACCAGCATCTGGGGCTGCAGGTGCCTGCCGCACCGGCCGGTAAGCTGCCCCACCCCGACGATCACGGCCAGCAAAGCCTGTTTTGACGGGCCATAAAAAGTTTTCGGCAACGGTTGGTTTTGCACCGCTGTTTGCAGATTATACACATTCTGCGTGTAAAATAGGGGTGTGCTGCCCCTGCTGCGCGCAGACACAACACTTTTCCGAACCGGAAAGGAGAGTTACACAATGGGTAAATACTTTGGAACCGACGGCTTCCGCGGCGAAGCCAACTGCAACCTGACCGCCGACCATGCGTTCAAGGTGGGCCTTTTTCTGGGCTGGTACTACGGCGAGCTGAAGCGCCGCGCCGGCGACGACACCCCTGCCCGCATCGTCAATGGCAAGGACACCCGGCGTTCCAGCTATATGTTCGAATATTCTCTGGTGGGCGGTCTGGTGGCCAGCGGTGCCGACGCTTACCTGCTGCACGTCACCACCACCCCCTCGGTAGCCTATGTGGCCCGGGTGGATAGCTTTGACTGCGGCATTATGATCTCGGCCAGCCACAACCCCTACTACGACAACGGCATCAAGCTGATCAACGGCCACGGCGAAAAGATGGATGAAGAGACCATCCTGCTGGTCGAGGACTACATCGACGGCAAGCTGGAGCTGTTCGGTCAGGCATGGCCCGAGCTGCCCTACGCCCACAAGGACAAGATCGGCTGCACGGTGGACTATGTGTCCGGCCGCAACCGCTACATCGCCTACCTGATCAGCCTTGGCATGTACTCCTTCAAGGGGGTCAAGGTGGGTCTGGACTGCGCCAACGGCTCCAGCTGGAACATCGCCAAGGCGGTGTTTGACGCGCTGGGCGCCAAGACCTATGTGATCAACGCCGAGCCCAACGGCTTCAACATCAACACCAACGCCGGCTCCACCCACATTCAGGGCCTGCAGAAGTTTGTGGTGGAACACGGGCTGGACGTGGGCTTTGCCTACGACGGCGACGCCGACCGCTGCCTGTGCGTGGATGAAAAAGGCAATCTGGTGGACGGCGACGCCATTCTGTACATCTACGGCCGCTACATGAAAGAGCGCGGCAAGCTGCTGAACAACACCGTGGTCACCACTGTCATGTCCAACTTCGGCCTGTACAAGGCCTTTGACGAGATCGGCATCGACTACGCCAAAACCGCCGTGGGCGACAAGTACGTGTACGAGTACATGGTGGCCAACGGCTGCCGCATCGGCGGCGAGCAGAGCGGCCATATCATCTTCTCCAAGTATGCTTCCACCGGCGACGGCATCCTGACCAGTCTGAAGATGATGGAAGTGATGATGGCCCGCAAGACCACCCTCAGCAAGCTGGCTGAGCCGCTGGTCATCTTCCCCCAGAAGCTGACCAATGTGCGTGTCACTGACAAGGCCGTGGCACAGGCTGACCCGGATGTGCAGGCCGCCGTGGCCGCCGTGGCCGAGGCGCTGGGCGACACCGGCCGCATTCTGGTGCGCGAAAGCGGCACCGAGCCGCTGGTGCGTGTGATGGTGGAAGCCGAAACGCAGGAAATGTGTGACAAATATGTGCAGCAGGTGGTGGATGTGATCGTCGCCAAGGGCCACGCTGTAAGCTAAGGAACAGGAAAGGAAACCCGCTATGCGCCCTGCCGATACATGGAAGGACTATGAACTGATCGACGCCACCGGCGGCAACCGGCTGGAACGCTGGGGCAATGCCCTGCTGATCCGCCCCGACCCGCAGGTGGTGTGGAAAAGCGCCCCCAAAAGCCCGCTGTGGAACAAAGCCGACGCGGTGTATCACCGGTCGAGTCAGGGCGGCGGTCAGTGGGAATACCGCCGCCGCCTGCCCGAACAATGGAAGATCGCCTGCGGCGAAGGGGCCGATCAGCTGACTTTGATCGTCAGCCCCACCGGCTTCAAGCACACCGGCGTTTTCCCCGAGCAGGCGGTCAACTGGGCGTGGTACGCAAATAAAATCCGCGCCGCCGGCCGCCCCATCCGGGTGCTGAACCTGTTTGGCTACACCGGCGGGGCGACCCTGGCCTGTGCGGCGGCGGGCGCTTCGGTCTGCCACGTGGATGCCAGCAAGGGCATTGTGCAGTGGGCGCGGGACAACGCCGCCGCCAGCGGCCTTACCGACCGGCCCATCCGCTGGATCGTGGACGACTGTGCCAAGTTTGTGGCCCGTGAGATCCGCCGCGGCAATGTGTACGACGGCATCATCATGGACCCGCCCAGCTACGGCCGCGGCCCCGGGGGCGAAATCTGGAAGCTGGAAGACTGCGTTTACGACCTGATCGCCCAGTGCGCGCAGGTGCTCAGCGATAAGCCCCTGTTCTTTGCCATCAACAGCTACACCACCGGCCTGAGCCCGGCGGTGATGGAGTACATCCTCAAAACCGAGCTGACCCCCAAATTCGGTGGAAAAACCAGCTGCGACGAGATCGGTCTGCCGGTAAGCGCCACGGGGGGCGTTGTTCCCTGCGGCGCCACCGCTTTGTGGGAAGAATAAAGCGCGACGCTCCGGCTCTTCGGGCAAAGCAGTCCCCTGCGGCGCCACCGCTTTGTGGGAAGAATAATCTATAAAAATCATCTGTTTGGGGTACAGCCTTTTTGGAAGGCGCACCACCGAAAGGATCGAAACACTATGTCAAATAAACCCGAAACCATCCTGCACGCGCAGGATGTAACCTTCCGCTATGATTCCGAATCCGACCGCTTTGCGCTGAACGATGTGAGCGTCAAGGTGCGCCGGGGCGAATTTGTGGCCGTGCTGGGTGCCAACGGCTGCGGCAAAAGCACCCTTGCCAAGCATTTCAACGCCATTTTACTGCCCGAAAAAGGCACCGTCACCGTCGAGGGCATGTCCACCGCCGATGACGACAAGTTGTACGATATCCGCCAGACGGTGGGCATGGTGTTCCAGAACCCGGATAACCAGATCGTTGCCACCGTGGTGGAAGAGGACGTGGCCTTTGCGCTGGAAAATCTGGGCGTTGCCCCCGGCGAGATCCGCGCCCGCATCGACGAAGCCATGGAGATGACCGGCATCTACAAGCACCGCGGCAAGGCCCCCCACAAGCTGTCGGGCGGCCAGAAGCAGCGTGTGGCCATTGCCGGTGTGATCGCCATGCGGCCCGACTGCCTGATTCTGGACGAAGCCACCGCCATGCTGGACCCCCGCGGCCGCGAAAAGGTGATGGAAACCATCCGCCGCCTGAACAAGGACTTTGGCATTACGGTGGTTGCCATCACCCATTATATGGAAGAAGCCGCTCAGGCCGACCGTGTGCTTGTGATGAGCAAGGGCAAGGTGGTGATGGAGGGCACCCCTGTACAGGTGTTCAGCCGTGTGGACGAGGTGCGCGCTCTGCATCTGGACGTACCGCAGGCTGCCGAACTGCGGGACGAGCTGGTCAAGGCCGGCGTGCCCATGCCCGAAGGCATCATCTCGGAGGATGACTGCGCAGCAGCCCTCTACGAACTGCTGAAGTAAGGGGGCGAGGAAATGGCAAGCATTATCAAGGTAGAAAACCTGACCTATATTTATAATGAAGGCATGCCCGATGCCACCGTTGCGCTGGACAACGTCAGCTTCGAAATCGAAGAAGGCGATTTTGTGGGCATCATCGGCTCCACCGGCAGCGGCAAATCCACCCTGATCGGCCACATGAACGGTCTGAATAAGCCCACCGCTGGCCGGGTGATCATCGACGGGCGGGACATCTGGGCCGACCCTTCTAAAATTCGCGAGTTCCGGTTTATGGCGGGACTGGTGTTCCAGTATCCCGAGTACCAGCTGTTTGAAGAAACCTGCTACAAGGACATTGCCTTTGGCCCCAAAAACATGGGCCTGCCCGCCGACGAAATTGACCGCCGAGTGCAGGAGGCTGCCGCCTTTGTGGGCCTGGACGAAGCTTTGCTGCAGCGCAGCCCCTTTGAGCTGTCGGGCGGGCAGAAGCGCCGGGTGGCTATGGCCGGTGTGATGGCCATGGAGCCCCGCATTCTGGTGCTGGACGAGCCCGCCGCCGGCCTTGACCCCGAAGGCCGCGATACCATTCTGCGGCAGGTGAAGGAATACCACAAAAAAACCGGCACCACCGTGCTGCTGGTCAGCCACAGCATGGAGGACATTGCCAAATATGCCAACAAGGTCATTGTGATGGACCAGCGCAAAATTGCCATGTACGACGATGTGGACAAGGTGTTTGCCCGCGCGCCCGAACTGCTGGCGCTGGGGCTGTCGGTGCCGCAGGTGACCAAGATCTTCCTGAAACTGCGCGAGCTGGGCGTTGAGATCGACACCGATGTGTACACCATCCCCTACGCGGTCAAAACCATTCTGGCGGCCAAAGCCAAAAAGGACGCCGCCGGCGGGAAAGGGGGCGAGGCATAATGCTGCGTGATATTACCATTGGCCAGCATTTCCCGGGAAATAGCCCGGTGCACACCTACGACCCCCGCGCCAAGCTTCTGGTCACGGTGGCGTATATCGTCATGCTGTTTGTGGCGGCCAACCCTGTGGGCCTTGCCCTCAGCCTGCTGATGCTGGTGGGGCTGTATGCGGTGTCGGCCATTCCGTTCAAAATGATCTGGAAAAGCCTCAAGCCCATTCTGCCCATCATTGGCTTTACCGCGGTGCTCAACCTGTTTTTTGTCACCGGTACCGGCGACAGTGTGCCGCTGGTCAGCCTTGGGTTTATCAAAATTTACGCCGAAGGCATCGAATATGCGGTGCTGATGGCGGTGCGCGTGGTGGCCCTGATCGCGGGTACCAGTCTGCTGACCTACACCACCAGCCCCATCGTACTGACCGATGCCATTGAGCAGCTGCTGAAACCGCTGGAAAAAATCAGTATGCCGGTGCATGAGCTGGCCATGATGATGACCATTGCGCTGCGGTTTATCCCCACCCTGATCGAAGAAACCGACAAGATCATGTCGGCCCAGAAAGCCCGCGGCGCCATGCTGGACTCTGGCAGTTTGAAGGACCGCATCTCGGCGCTGGTGCCGGTGCTGATCCCGCTGTTTATTTCGGCGTTCCGCCGTGCCGACGAGCTGGCCATGGCCATGGAATGCCGCTGCTACCACGGCGGCGCCGGCCGCACCCGGCTGAAGGTACTGAAGTTTACCAAAAAGGACCTGACCAGCACACTGGTGTGCTGCGCCGGCTTTGCGGTCATTCTGGCCACCCGGTTCTGGTTCTGATAAAGACCTGCTGCCCGCAGATGCTGTGCGGCGGCCGCTTTGTACAAGCTTTACCCCGCGGACACATTGCCGTAAATTCTGCAGCAATTACTCCGCGTTCAAAAAGTCTTTTGGTTCTTTTCTTCAGAAAAGAACAGAAACAGGAGCCACACCATGAACATCCTTGTCACCCTTGCCTACGACGGCACCCAATACTGCGGTTTTCAGGTGCAGCCCAACGGCACTTCGGTGGCGGCACTGTTTCAGGACGCATTGCAGGCGGTGCTGGGCGCCCGGCCCGACATCAAGGGCTGCAGCCGCACCGACGCCGGGGTGCATGCCGCGGCGTTCTGCCTGAACTTCCACTACGACCTGCGCATGCCGGTGCAAAAGCTGCCGCTGGCGCTCAACCAGCACCTGCCCGACGACGTGCGTGTGCTGGCCGCCCGCCCGGTGCCGGAGGAATTCCACGCCCGGTACGCCGCCCATACCAAAACCTACCGCTATCGCATCCGAAACTGCGCGGTGGACAGCCCCTTCGAAAGCCGGTATATGCACCGCATCCCCCGCCGGCTGGACGACGCGGCTATGAACGCCGCCGCCGCCCATTTCGTGGGCACCCACGATTTTGTGGCCCTGTGTGCGGCTGGCTCGTCTGCTGCCGCCCATGGCGACACGGTACGCACCATCACCGACTGCCATGTGGAACGTTATGGCGATGAGGTGGCCATTTCGGTTACCGCCGACGGCTACCTGTACAATATGGTGCGCATTCTGGCCGGTACGCTGGTGCAGGTGGGCGAAGGCCGGCTTTCCCCGCAGGATATCCCCGCCATTCTGCAAAGCAAAAACCGTAAAAACGCCGGCCCCACCCTGCCCGCCAAGGGCTTGATTCTGGAGCAGGTGCATTACGATCTGGAATAATATTTTAAAGTTAAACTTTTTGGAAAGGAGAACCCGCTATGGCAGAGCAAAACCAGCAGCCCCGCGCCGGTTCGGTGCGTGATTTCCGGCTGGAAAGCGAAAAACTGGCCCGCCGCAAAAAAATGCGTGCGGTGCGCCGGGTGGCCATTCCGGTGCTGATCCTTACCGTGCTGCTGGGC
>JAFULE010000157.1 GCA_017483235.1 Faecalibacterium sp.
CCCCCTGAGCAAGATGACCGACTGGGTCAACACCACCTGTCCCTGCTGCGGTGCTCCCGCCAAGCGCGAGACTGACACCATGCCTCAGTGGGCCGGTTCCAGCTGGTACTTCCTGCGCTACATGGATCCCCACAACGACAAGGAACTGGTCAGCAAGGAGGCCGTGGAGTACTGGGGCCCCGTTGACTGGTACAACGGCGGCATGGAGCATACCACCCTGCACCTGCTGTACAGCCGTTTCTGGCACAAGTTCCTGTACGATATCGGCGTGGTGCCCATGCCCGAACCCTATGCCAAGCGCACCAGCCACGGCATGATCCTTGGCCTGAACCCCCACAGCTTTGAAAACCTGCCCGCCGATGAGCAGAAGAAGCTGCTGGAAGAAACCGGCAGCGAGGCTGCTGCCCGCAAATGGCTGGTGGAAAAGTACGGCGAAATGGCCAACCACCCGGTGGTGAAGATGTCCAAGAGCCTGGGCAACGTGGTCAACCCCGATGATATCATCCGGGATTACGGCGCCGACACCATGCGTATGTACGAGATGTTCATGGGCGACTTCGAGCAGGCTGCCCCCTGGAAGACCTCCACCATCGCCGGTGTCAAGCGCTTCCTGGACCGTGTATGGAATCTGGGTGAAAAGCTGGTGGACGGCGAGGGCTACCGCCCGGCCGTGCAGACCCTGATGCATCAGACCATCAAGAAGGTGGGCAACGACATCGAGGGCCTGAAGATGAACACCGCCATTGCCCAGATGATGAGTCTGGTCAATGCCCTGTACGACAACGGCGGCGTCACCAAGGCGGAGCTGGAGACTCTGCTGAAGCTGCTGAACCCCTTTGCCCCCCACATGACCGAGGAAATGTGGGAGCAGCTGGGCCACGGCCACGACGACCAGCTGGCCTTCCAGAGCTGGCCTGAGTACGAAGAGGCCAAGTGTGTGGAGGCCACGGTGGAAATCGCCGTGCAGGTAAACGGCAAGGTGCGTGCCCGCCTGAAGGTGGCCGCCGACATCGACGCCGCTGCCGCCATTGCTGCTGCCAAGGCCGACCCGGCCGTTGCCGCTGCCATCGAGGGTAAGACGGTTGCCAAAGAGATCTATGTGAAGGGCCGTCTGGTGAATATCGCGGTAAAGGGTTAAGATTTTAAAGAAAGTTCACATCTTTTTGCGAATATTTTTTCGCAAAGAGGTTGACGAATCACCGAGCGCAAGGTATAATATCTACCGTTAGTTACTATGTAACAACGAAATTCCTGCCTCAGGTCAAGGGAGGGAATAAGAGATGTCGGAAATTCGTGTTAAAGAGGGCGAGTCGCTGGAGAGCGCTCTGCGCCGCTTTAAGCGTAGCACTGCTCGCAGCGGTGTGCTCGCAGAGGTTCGTAAGCGCGAGGCCTACGAAAAGCCTTCTGTGAAGCGCAAGAAGAAGTCTGAAGCAGCCCGCAAGCGCAAGTTCAAGTAATTGAACGCACTGTTTGGTGTCAGTTGCCAAAGATTTTAGCGTAGCAAACGCCGACGTGGCAGAATCCGTAAGGGTTCTGCCACTTTTTTTTACAATGCCGTTAAAGAAAGCGGGGAACACAGATGCTGATTCGTGTGCTGCGAAAAATACCGTCCGGCATGACCTTTTTCGCGTTGGTGGTCATTCTTCTGGGGTTTGTTTCAGAAAATTTTGTCAGAACGGTTCTGCTTGCCGGAGTCATCGGTCTGGCCGCCTGGGCGGTATTTGTCCGGGTGCAGACACTCAGCGACCGGGCCTGCCGCAGGCTGCAGCTTGTGCTGTGTGCGGCACAGCTTGTGATGCTGGCGGTGTTTGCCTGTAACCTTGCTGTAGCGCCGGCATGGGATTTTGGCCGGGTGTATCACGCGACGCTGGATATTACAACCCATGGCAGACTGGCCTATACCAACGATTATTTCATGAGCTGCTACAATAACTTCTTTCTTACCTGGCTGCTGGTCATTCCGTTCAAGGTGTTCTCGGTGTTTGGGGTGAATCCGCTGGCGGCAGGTATTATCCTGAATATCGCGGCCATTGCATGCAGCTATCTGTTTCTGATGCTGGCGGCTGATCTGTGGTTTTCGTGGCAGCGCGGCACCTTTTTTGGCATCTGCTGTCTGGTGTGCTTTCCGCTGGCAACCTATGCCCCCGTGTTTTACACCGACACGCTGTCCATGCCTTTTGCGGCAGCGACGGTGCTGATTGCGGTGGTTCTGTACAAAAAGAACTGTAGCCCCCGGCAGCAGGCTGCATTGGCGCTGCTGCTTGGTGCGGTACTGTTTTTTGGGTTTAAAATCAAACCCACGGCAGCAATTCCGGCCATTGCGCTGGCACTGGATGCGCTGCTGCGCAAGCGCCGCGGCGCCCTGCGCTTTATGGCAGCGGTGGTGTGCGTGTTTGCGGTTATGTATGCCGGCTACCAGTTTGCCGAGAAAAACAGCGGTGTGATCGATCTGACCGATCTGTCCAAAAATAAGCTTACGGTTACCCATTATGTGATGATGGGGCTGAAAGGCCACGGCGAATATAACCCCGATGATCATGCCTTTTCGGCGTCCTTTGCCACAAACGAAGAGCGGCAGAAGGCCAATGTGGAGGAGATCGTTCGCAGACTGAAGGAGTACGGCCCGGATGGTTACCTGAAATTTCTGTTCCGCAAAATTCGGTACACCTGGACCGATGGGACCTATTTTGGGCCCGAAACACTCAATATCGATCCATTGGGCGGCGGGGCGTTCCGCGCGGTATTTACCAGCGAGGGACAGTGGCATCCGGTTTATGCGGCGATAATGAAAGGTGCACAGCTGCTGCTGATTGCAGGAATGCTGGTGGCTTTGTTTTCGAAGGATCCGCTGGACTGGAGCATGAGCACGGCAGTTCTGGGTATCTTCCTGTTTTTGCTTTTTTGGGAGACCCGCTCACGGTATCTTGTCAATATGCTGCCGGTGTTTATGCTGCTTTATACCTCCGGCATGGAGCTTTTATGGCAAAAATGGAACTTGCGCGCGAAAGCAAACCGATGATAACGTCAGGCGGCAGACCCTGCAGTGGGCTGCCGCTTTTGGTTTGCCGAAGGGATAAATTCGGATATGGATGGTTTTTTTGCTTTGATACTGGTATTATAGAATCAACAAATCCCTTTGTGTAAAGGAGAAGCACCATGCTTGTTACCCCCGAATATGTGTTTGGAAATATCAGCCATATCACAGCCGATTTTCTGGCCGCGCAGGGCATTAAAGCTCTGGCGCTGGATGTGGACAATACCCTGACCGAAGACCGCAGCCAGGTGCTGCCGCCCGAGGTGCAGCAGTGGCTGGCCGATATGAAGGCTGCCGGCATTGCCCTGACCATTGTGTCCAACGGCAGCGCACCCCGTGTCAAACCCTTTGCCGAAGGGCTGGGGCTTTTGTGGGTCAGCCGGGCGGCCAAGCCCC
>JAFULE010000158.1 GCA_017483235.1 Faecalibacterium sp.
CACGGGCACCGCCAGACGACCAAAACGGATATAAACCGGGCCCTCGTAGTTGTAAGCGGCAACCACAGCCATGCGGGCTTCGGTATCGTCGGCAGGATTCATAACCACCATATTGGGGATGCTGCGCATCAGAGCGATGTCCTCGTTGCACTGGTGGGTAGCACCGTCTTCACCAACCGAAATGCCGGCATGAGAAGCACAGATCTTCACATTCAGATGGGGATAACCAACCGAGTTGCGGATCTGCTCATAGGCACGGCCGGTGGCAAACATGGCAAAGGTGGAAGCAAAAGGAATCATACCGGCAGCGGCCAGACCGGCTGCTACACTGGTCATGTTGGCTTCGGCAATGCCGCAGTCAAAATGACGATTGGGAAACTCCTTCTGGAACATCGAGGTTTTGGTGGAAGCCGCCAGATCAGCGTCCAGCACAACTACGCGGGGATCCAGTTTGCCCAGCTCGACCAGAGTACTGCCATAGCTGTCGCGGGTAGCGATCTTTTTCACATCTGCCATAATCTCAGCCCTCCAATACAGCCAGTTCGGCCTTCAGTTCCTGCATTGCCTGCTCGTACTGCGCGGCGTTGGGTGCCTTGCCGTGCCAGTCGGCAACGTCTTCCATAAACGAAACGCCCTTGCCCTTGATCGACTTCATTACGATCACAGAGGGCTTGCCGCGTACCGCACTGGCAGCGCTGAATGCAGCTTCCAGGTTGTCAAAATCGTGGGCATCGGCATAGAACACTTCCCAGCCAAATGCCTTGAACTTTTCATCGATGGGATACAGACCCGAAACATCGGAAATACGGCCGTCGATCTGCAGGTCGTTGTTGTCAACCACGCAGACCAGATTGTCCAGACGCTGCTTTTTGGCGAACATCGCAGCTTCCCAGACCTGACCTTCTTCAATTTCGCCGTCGCCCAGAACGCAGTAAACATTCCAGCGTTCCTTCTTCAGTTTGGCAGCAACCGCCATGCCGCAGGCAGCAGAGATGCCCTGACCCAGGCTGCCGCTGCTCATGTCGATGCCGGGGATGGTCTTCATGTCGGGATGACCCTGCAGCAGTGCACCAATGTGGCGCAGATTCTGCAGCTCTTCCTTGGCAAAGTAACCACGCTCGGCCAGAACGGCATACAAAGCGGGGCAGCAATGGCCCTTGGAAAGCACAAAACGATCGCGCTGCTCCCACTTGGGGTTGGCAGGGTCGATGTTCATCTGTTCGAAATACAGGTAGGTCAACACCTCAGCGATGGACAGACTGCCACCGGGGTGACCACTCTTGGCATGAAAGGTGCCTTCGATCACGCCCTGACGGACATGATTTGCGATGATTTGAAGCTCGCGCTTTCTGCTGTTTTTCATTCCTGCTCTCCTGTTCATTCAAATTGTTTCAGGCTCTGATACATAAATTCTGCAGCCGCCGCTTCCGCTGCGGTACAGAGAGATACTTGTTGGGCAGCCAGCTTTACCTCCGTCGGGGCATCGGCCACAGCGGTGCTGTAACCGGCCAGCCCGATCCAGGCGGCATCTGCACCAGTGCAGCCCAAGGCACACACATCTGCCAAGGCTACATTGGCATGTTCGCATACCATTTGTACGGTCTGTGCAAGACTTGCCTGCTGCGGCTGTACCAAAAGCTGCGAAGGGCTGCGGCGATTTAATACGAATTCCCCGGCCAGTACCTTTTTGACAAGATACTCTTCCACCTCATTCAACAGGGTGGGTTCGGCAAAAACCGAGACATTCAGCCAATTTTCGGGAACATTTTCTAACTGTATCAGTATACCGCCGAAACCGCGCGCACGCAAGTATTCTTCGGTATAATAATTTGCACGAACTATTTGAAACGGACCGTCACAAATTTGTATTGATAGTCCAACAGTGGGAAAAGCTCGCTCCAAAGTCCACACAATGGTCTGTGCATCGGGGCGCGACATCAGAGTTTTTTGCACCGTTTTCCCTGTTTGCAGATCCATCAGCAAAGCGCCGCCGCTGCAGATCACCGGTGCACCGGGCTGCGGCAGTCCCTGCAGCTGGCGCTCAACTACATCCGGCGGGCAATCGCTGATCACTGTGTATCGGGCACCACGCAAAGCAAGCAGCTGCAGCATATCCGCATTGGTGGGCAGCACCACACCATCCGGACCACAAAGGGTGTTTTCTAAATCGAAAATATAAAGTTTGTCACGAAGTTTGCTCATTGCATCCTCCTGTGCAGAGTATCCAGAAATTTTGTAAAGTATTCCGGTAAAGGCGCGCTGAACTCAAGGTATTCCCCGCTGATAGGGTGCACAAAACCCAAAGTTCCTGCGTGCAGACACTGCCCTTCCAAGCTTTTTATTACATCGCGGGGGCCATATACGGCATCGCCAGCTAAGGGATGCCCTATGGAAGCCATGTGTACCCTGATCTGATGGGTTCGGCCTGTTTTCAGTTTGCAGACAATGCGGGTAAAGTTACCCAGCCGTTCTTCCACATGGTAGCCGGTGTAGGCATATTTGGCGCCGGAACTGCTTTGGGCCACCACAGCCATCTTTTTACGATCGACAGGGCTTCTGCCAAGGTAGCCTTCCACAAACCCCTCATCCACCGAAAAACCGCCGTAGCAGATCGCATTGTATATCCGGTTCACGCTATGCACCGCCATCTGCTGCGAAAGCCCCACATGGGTGGTGTCGTCCTTTGCCACCACCAGCAAGCCGCTGGTATCTTTGTCGATGCGATGCACGATGCCGGGGCGGATCTGACCACCTACACCGGAAAGCGAATCGCCGCAGTGATACAGCAACGCATTTACCAGCGTACCGTCCGGATTGCCCGGGGCAGGATGCACCACCATGCCTTTGGGTTTGTTTACCACCAAAAGATGCCGATCTTCGTAAAAAATCTCCAGTGGGATATCCTGTGCCACCGCCTCAATGGGGGTAGCATCCGGAATTTCCAGCAGAATGGTGTCCCCCGGCTTCAGCTTCTGACTTTTGGCTGCTGCCTTACCATTGCAAAGCACGTGCTCAGTCTTGACCAGATTCTGCAGGGCGCTGCGGGAAAGCCCGGTATCCTCTTCGGCAAGAAAGCGATCCAGCCGCTGGCCGGCCGCTTCCTGCTCTACAACAAATTCACGCACTTCCATCTTCAGCTTTTCCCTTTGTGCTCAGGTTCACTCTGTTCTTCCAGAAAAATGCAAAGAACAAACAACCCCACACCCACGCAAACGCAGATGTCTGCAAAGTTGAAAATCGGGAAATTGATGAACAGGCAGTTCAAATAGTCGACAACACAGCCGTTCAGCACGCGGTCGATCAGATTGCCAATACCGCCCGCCAGCACCAGCACCATGGCCCAACGCTCCCACCGCTTTGCCACGGTACTGCATTGGAAAAACAGATACCAAGCAACCGCGACAAGTGCAATTCCGGTTACGATAATCAGAAAGGTCTGCTTGCCCAGCAGCATGCTGAATGCAGCGCCTTCATTCAGATGAAAGCGCAATTCCATTACATGCGGGATAAAAGGCATGCTTCCAACCGGGGCAAGATTTTGGGTTGCCCACAGTTTGATCACCTGATCAACGGCCACCAATGTCGACACGCAGATCAGGTTGATGATGATAAAACTCATAGAAAACCTCTGAAAAAAAGCGGCGCTTCCCCTTGGAGGCGCCGCTTTCGATTATAAGCTTTCGATCACGCCGGCGCAGCGAGCACACAGTGTGGGATGATTTTCGTTGGAACCAACGCTGGCACTGTACTTCCAGCAGCGTTCGCACTTGGCACCATCAGCACGGGCAACCGCAATGCTCAGGCCGTCGATGGCAGTGGCAGTGCCGCCTTCCCCCTTAACAAGGTCAGCCTTGGAAACGATCATCAGATCGGCCAACTCGTCCATGGGGATGGCATTCAGCTCTTCATACATAGCATCAGAGCAGTACAGAGTGACGGCAGCTTCCAGCGAAGCACCGATCATCTTTTCGTTACGGGCCTGCTCCAGCACCTTCTTGATCTCATCGCGCACAGCAATGATGCGGTTCCACTTGGCCTCAAAGGCCTCGTCGGCGGCATACTTGCCAGGCTTGGGCATCTGCTCAAACACAACGTACTTGTTCATGCCGTCCATCTTGGGCATATGATCCCAGATCTCCTGGCTGGTAAAGCACAGAATGGGGGCAATAACCTTGTCCAGATCCACCAGAATGCGGTACATAGCGGTCTGAGCAGCACGACGGCCCACACCGTTGGAGCAGTACAGACGATCCTTGACCACGTCCATGTAGAAGTTGGACATATCAACAACACAGAAGTTGTGCACAGCATGGTAAACCTTGCTGTAGTTGTAAGCAGCGTAGCCGTCGGCTACCTCCTTCAGCAGATCGTCCATCTTGGCCAGCGCAAAGCGATCCACCTCGAACAGCTGATCATCAGCCACCATATCGATGTTGGGATCGAAGCCGTTCAGATTGCCCAGAATAAAGCGGGCGGTGTTACGGATCTTGCGGTAAGCGTCAGACAGCTGCTTGAAGATGTTCTTGCCGGCGCGCACGTCAACGGTGTAGTCGGCACTGCCAACCCACAGACGGACAATATCAGCACCATAGTCCTTAATGATCTCGCTGGGCTCCACACCGTTGCCCAGGCTCTTGTGCATCTGCTTGCCCTGCTCGTCCACAACCCAGCCATGGCACAACACAGCCTTGTAAGGAGCGCTGCCGCGGGTGGCAACACTGGTCAGCAGGCTGGACTGGAACCAACCACGGTACTGGTCGGCGCCTTCCATATACAGATCGGCAGGCCACTGCAGCTCGGGGCGCTCTTCCAGAACGGCGGCATGGGTAGAACCGGAGTCAAACCAGACGTCCATGATGTCGGTGTCCTTGCGCCAATCGCTGGCACCGCACTCGCATACTTCACCTGCGGGAATAATTTCGCTGGCCTCGTACTTGTACCAAGCGTCGGAACCTTCCTTGCGGAACAGTTCGCTGACTGCAGCAATGGAAGTTTCGGTGATGTGGTACTTCCCGCACTGATTGCAGTAGAAGGCAGGAATGGGAACACCCCAGGTACGCTGACGGCTGATGCACCAGTCGTTGCGGTCACGCACCATGCCGCGCATACGGTCATGGCCCCACTCGGGCATCCAGTTGACCTCGTCGATAGCCTTGTACACATCCTCACGGAAGGCGGCAACAGAGCAGAACCACTGCTCGGTGGCACGGAAGATGATGGGGTTGTGGCAGCGCCAGCAATGGGGATAGCTATGCACAATGTGCTGCACGCCCATCACAGCGCCGGCTGCCTGCAGATCAGCCAGAATGGTCTTGTTGGCAGCCCAAACCTTCTGACCCGAGTACTTGCCGGCCAGATCGTTCAGGTAGCCGCCGTCATCAACAGGAACAGTAATGTTCACCTGCGGATACAGCTTGCTGACATTAAAGTCGTCCACGCCGTGGCCACCGGCAGTATGAACACAGCCGGAACCGCTTTCCAGAGTGACGTGGTCGCCCAGAATGACATAACCCTGCTTGGGCAGATAGACGTGCTGGTAGCGCATCAGCTCGAACTCGGCACCGGAGACCGGCTCGCCGACAACCTCGTACTCCTCGATATGGCAGGCGTCCATCACGCTCTTGACCAGATCAGTGGCCATGATGTGGTACTTGCCGCCAATTTTGACAAAGGAGTAGTTAAAGGTGCCGTTCAGGCAGATGGCTTCGTTTGCGGGCAGGGTCCAGGTGGTGGTAGTCCAGATGACAAAGTAGGTATCCTCCATGGGGATGCCGTGCTTGGCCAGAACGCCGTTGGGATCCTCGGTGACCGCAAAGCGTACGAACAGAGAATCACACTCGTCATCGCCGTACTCAATCTCGGCCTCAGCCAGAGCAGTGCGGCACTCGGGGCACCAGTAAACAGGCTTCATGCCTTTGTAGATATAGCCCTTGGCAGCCATGGTACCAAAAATCTCGACCTGACGAGCCTCAAACTCAGGCTTCAAGGTCAGATAGGGATGCTCGAAGTCACCAATAACACCCAGACGGGCAAACTGCTCGTTCATGATGTCGATGTGCTCGGTGGCAAACTCGTGGCACAGCTTGCGCAGCTCCAGCTTGGAGATATCCTTCTTCTTGTCGCCGACCGAAGCCAGAGCCTTCAGCTCAATGGGCAGGCCGTGGGTATCGTAGCCGGGCACATAGGGGGTCTGATAGCCCTCCATGCTCTTCTGACGGATGATAATATCCTTAATGATCTTGTTCAGCGCGGTGCCCATGTGAATGTTGCCGTTGGCATACGGAGGGCCGTCATGCAGCACAAACTTGGGCTTGCCTTCGTTGTGCTTAATCAGGTTGTTGTACAGGTCATTTGCCTTCCAGTCTTCCAGCATAACAGGCTCTTTCTTGGGCAGGCCTGCACGCATTTCAAACAGGGTTTTGGGCAAGTTGATGGTCACATCATACTTGGATTGGATCTTAGCCACTGGTTATACACTCCTCAAATTTTGTGATACCGCTGCGCCGCACTCATGCTCCCTCGCACGGCACAGCGAGGATATACTTTTTAATTGATTACGCCGAAAAACGGCGGAATTTCATCGAATCAGTCGCTGAAGCGAATTCCCTGGAACGCATTGAAGCCGGGGGCTGCTTCGGGTTCGGCCTTAGGGGCGCTCTGGGTCAGTTCCTGCTCATCCTGTTCCCAGAAGTCGGTAAGCTCGTTTACCTCCTGCTCCACCGGCTCGGCTTCGGGCTCAGCCACGGGTGCCACAGGCTCGGCAACCGGTTCCACCGGTGCTGTTTCAGCCAGAAGAGCGGCAGCCGGTTCTTCGGCAGGCTGCTCTTCTTCGTACTCGGGCAGAGTGCTCAGCGATTCAATATGCTGACGGTACAGCCCCAGCACATTCGCCTTGAACTGAGAAACCTCGGCGCGGATACGCTCAAACTCGATTTGCTCTTCCTTGCAGCGGTCGGCTGCGCTGGAAACGATGGCCTCGGCACGGATCTTTGCCTCGCGCTCAATCACATCGGCCTTTTGTTTGGCCTCACGAACCACGTTTTCGCCCATGCGCTGCGCATTGAGCAAAGCGGATTTCAGATTATCCTCGTCAGCGCGGTACTCTTCGATCTTCTGCGCCAGCAGATACAGCTTTTCTTTCAGCGCGGCATTTTCTTTTTCCAGCTGCTGCACACGCTTGGCGTCCTGCTCGATCTGAGCAGCAACCTGATCCAGAAACTGATCGACCTGCTCGGTGTGGTAACCACGCATGCCTTTATCAAAGGTAACGGTATGGACATCCTGTGCAGTAACCATAAATACAATTCCTCCACGCTTACGCTTATATTTAATATTGGAAATATTCGATGATTTGCCTGTCTTTTTTGCTTTTTCCCGGCAATGCCGTCAATTGAAAACGCCCCTTGCCGCGTATCGTAAAAATATCCTGCACATAAACAGATGCACCGGCCGAGATAGCGGGCACATGCCCCACTTCTACCCTGCCGGCAGCAATCAGTTCGGCGGCCGTGCCTCTGCTGCACTTCAGCATAGCAGCCAGCACAGCATCCAACCGCAGCGAAGACACCGTTGCGGTGCAGTAATTGCGCTGCGGCGGTGTGATCTGCGGCATCTGCTGCGGATCAATCACCTCGGCACTCACGCTGATACGACCAATCTCACACAGTTCATCTGCAATCAGTTGTGCCACCGCAGGCAGTGCAAACAGATAGGCAGTTCCCGGATGCTGATCGGACAGAATGATATCGCCAAGACCTTCCCGTCGGATGTTCAGCCCGGTCAGGCTGCCAAGGTAATCCTTGTGCTGCGGCAAAGCCGCGCTTGCAACCGCACGGCATACAATTCGTACACAGGCAATGGGGCGCTCGCCCCAGCTGTCCTCGGGTTCGATGCAAAGCAGGCGGCGTTCCGCTTCGGGGTAACCGCCGTCAAAGCTATAGCAGCTGCAGCCGGCCCGGTTCATCGCTGCGCGGCACAGTGCCTGCTCGCGGTCGGACAAAAAAGAGGAATACCGCGCAATCCCACGTGCATCCGCTGTACGGGCAAGATCTTCCGCGTGGCGCATCAGCATGCGCTCGGCATCAGTCTGCGGCGGCACAAAGCCGCGCACTGACGCCTGCGGTACCAAATCAGAAGAACGCGCCATTGCTCTCCAGCTCGTCCAGCAGATCGCCCATGATGTCTACGTTGTAGGGGGTAATGATGAAAGTGCTGTTGGCCACACGCTTGATCTGGCCATTGTTGGCGTAAGCCACGCCGGACAGGAAGTCGACCAGACGACGGGAAACTTCCTTGTTGGTGGATTCCAGATTCAGCACAACGGTGCGCTTATTGTTCAGGTGATCGGCAATGGTGCTGGCATCCTCAAAACGCTCGGGCTTGACCAGAACCACTTTCAGCTGGGTGGTGGCGTTGATGTTCACCACTTTGTTGCGCTTGCTGAAAGCAGATTCACGGGCAGGCTCGTCCTCTTCTTCGCCAATACTGTTATTGTTGTTAACCAGTTCGGGGCCGTCGTCGATGTAATCATCATCCACGTCATTGCCGCTGATCCAGTCTTTAAAATTATTCATAAAGGACATTTGTGGTGCTCTCCTTTCAAATTGCAAAAGATTATAAGATAAAAAGCCAGATTACTCATCTTATACATTACTATATTATCTGATTTTTGCAAGCGCTTGTCAATAAAAGCGCGAGAAAAACAAGGCAAACTATGGGATTTTTGCTTCGGACACTATTGCATGCCGGAAAAAGTCAGGCTGCATTTGCATTTTGGTTTATAAAAGTTTGCCGTCATGTAAATCCGATCCTTTTACGATCACCTCGTCGTACATACGGACCTCATTATCACTTCCGACTTTGCCGTTTACCGGCACGAGGATGTACTCGGCGTTTTCGTACAGCTTCTGAATTTTGCGGAATCGTGCCACATGGCCATACTTGACATAAACGCCGCTTACAAAATGTTCGCCGTTGATCACCGTCCCCTGCGCTGCACCGCTTTCGGCAGAGCCCGGCTGAGAAGCTGCCGACGAAGAAACCGCGCTTTCAGAGGAGGCAGGGATTTCTTCTTTGACCATGTGTACAGCCGAAGTGCTGATACGAACACCGGTATAGCTTTCGAAAATGACCTGCGCAGTTTCCTGCCCAAGGCGAAGCACATCGGCACCGATGTATTCGCACTTCAAGGTAAACTTTGCGATCTGATTTTCTTCGTCTTTTTCCACGCTTTGAATGGTAGCAGGAAGGGTCGTTTCAGCCCTGCCGGGGAAACAAATCGAAACCTCTTTCCGACCGGCAAATCGCTCGGCATCTTTCAGGCTGCAAAGCCCGCAGAAGTACCACTGATAACTGGTAACGATCTTGCCGGCAAGCCCGTCCACATCCTCCTCGGCCCCTTTGGCGAGCACTTCGGAAAGCTGCTTTGGGGAAAGCTGCAGTACCTCGGCACGGGTGCGGCCAAGGATTTCGGTATTCTGACCATTGATAAAATAGCCGTTGGTGGGGGCCGTGATCAGCTCCGAATCGGCCAGCTGTGCACTCAGTTCATTTTTCTGAAGCTGCAGCTCATTGATCAAGGCATTAAAATCAGTAGCCGAACCGGTCGTGATCTGCATTTTGTTCTGCGCAAGCAGGTAATTATCCTTGTGCTTGGTTACAGTGGCGAGCCCCATACGATCAATGCCGTCAAGCAGATCGTACAGTGCGGTACTGCGCTGTGAAAGCAGCGTATCCAGCTGCGAGGCGGTGACGTTCTGGGACTTCTGTAAAAGCGCAATCTGGTTTTCCAGCGTTTTCAGCGTTGCACGTACACCGGATTGGGAAGGATCGGTATAAACCTCGGCAATCGCAGTGCCTGTCGACACACGTTCACCATCTTCCACCAGATAGCCCAGTTCCCCCTCCCCTTCCACGGTGGTTTCGTCAAACAGAACAAGGCCCTCGGCTTCAATGCTGTCGGCCATGGTATACAGCACAGCCGTTTCGTATTCGTAGGTGGGGCGGAAAATCTGCGCCAGTTGAATGCCCACATAAATGCCGGGGATCAGCAGCAGGGTAAACAACAATGCGCCCCATGATATTTTTTTCCTTTTGATGCTGTCGTTGCGCACGGTTTACTCACCTCGCTTGCAAAAAATCGTTCACGACTGCGATCGCCTGCTGCTGCACATCTGCAGCCTGTGCATCCAGCCATTGAATTTGCGGCATCCGCCGAAACCAGGTCATCTGCCGTTTGGCGTAATTGCGCGACGCCTGTTTCAGCTTATCGATACAATCCGCCAAAGGCGCTGTGCCCTCAAAGTAAGGGAAGAACTCCTTATATCCAATAGCCTGCGCCGCAGTCTGATACAGTTCCCGATTACGGTAAACCATCTCAGCTTCCTGCAAAAGCCCCTGCTCCATCATAATGTCCACACGAAGGTCGATCCGACGATACAGCACAGAACGGTCGGCAAATTGCAGACCCAAAATCAAACTGTTATACGGTTTTTCAGGCGGAATGGACAGCGCTTTTTGTTCGCTCAAAGTCTGACCGGTGGCGCGGTAGTGCTCCAGTGCACGCAACACCCGTACCGTATTGTTGGGATGGGTAGACAGCGCCGCTTCGGGATCGACCGCATACAATTCATCATACATGGCCTGTGCCCCCCGCTGCTGCAGCTCGGCCGCCAAAGCGGCACGCATAGAGGGCGCTGCCTTTTCCTGTGCAAACTGCAGTCCATCCAGAAAGCTTTGCACATACAGCCCGGTACCGCCGCAGATCACCGGCAGCTTTCCCTTTTGAAAAAGCTGCTGTTCCACCGTCTGGGCATAGCTGACAAAATCAGCTACACTGAACAGCTGTTCGGGGGTACGGATATCCAGACCGTGATGAACCACACCGTCAGCTTCCTGTGCGGTCACCTTTGCGGTGCCCACATCCAGCCCGCAATAAATCTGCATGGAATCGGCACTGATCACTTCGCCATCAAACTGCTTGGCCAGTGCAATGGCCAGCGAGCTTTTACCGCTGGCCGTTGGGCCTACTACCGCAACCACCGGATGTTTATACGATGCGTCCAAATTGCTTTTCCAGCTCCTTCCGGGTCAGCTTCAGAACACAGGGGCGGCCATGCGGGCAGAACGGCGGGATCTTACCGGAGAGAATCTGCTCGGCAAGATGCAGCAGCTGCTGCGGCTGGGTACGATCCCCCGCCTTGATGGCTGCACGGCAGGCAATGGAGTGCATGACCCACTCGGTGTGCTCGTTGATCGCGTCCTTTCCGCCGACAGCCAGCTTCTGCGCCAGCTCCACAGCAAGATCGGCCACGTCTTTGGCTTGTACATCGCAGGGTACTGCACGGATCAATACTGTGCGGCCGCCGAAATCGTCTACCTCCAGGCCCACATTTTCCAGCAGTTCCGTGTTGTCCAGAAGGGCCTGCTTCTCTTCAGCCGAAAGTTCTACCGTAACCGGCACAAGCAGCTGCTGGCTGCCCACTGCACCATAGTCAGCGGCAATTTTTTCGTACAGAATTCGCTCGTGAGCGGCGTGCTTGTCGATCAGGCACATTTCCTCCCCACGCTGGGTAATGATATAGGTTTTGAACACCTCACCCACATACTGCAGCGGCTCGATTTCTTCCTTTTCCCACAGCATGGTCTGTGCTGTATCATCCACATAAACTGGCTTGGCAGCCGGCTCGTCCACAGGCTTTTCTGCGGCAGGCTGCTCGGTTTCAGCCTCGATCTGCGGCATCGGTTCGGCCGCCTTGGGCTGCAAAACGGGCATTTCATCCGGTCGAATATCCAGCAGGCGTTCGTTTTCGCTTGCCGCAGCAAAACTGCCGGGGCTTTGCATGGTAATCTTGCGCGGCAGCGGTTGTGCCGGCTGAAACACCGTTACCGCAGTTTTTGCTTTGACAGGCAGCTCCAAAATATCCTGCTCGGCCGGCCCTTTGGGGGCAGCCGGCACCGAAACAACAGGCGCTGCCTTCGGCACGGTAACCACAGCTGGTGTTTCGGGGGCAGCCTCCGGCATCAAAACCGGCTCAACTGCAGCCACTTTCGATGTAAAGCAAACTCGCTTTCCATCATTTTTGTTCGGTATTTCGTTTGTTTCGTTTTCAAACTGAAATCTACGTTCACCGCTGCCGGGCAGAGCCAATGCCAGCTTTACGCCGTGATATACCACGTCAAACACATCGTTTTCGCGTGCAAAACGCACTTCCGTCTTGGCGGGGTGAACATTTACGTCCACTAAATCAGCCGGCATTTCCAGCATCAGGATACCGCCCGGGAACTTGCCCTGCATGGTGGTGCCTTTGTAGGCGGTTTCCATAGCGGCCATCATGGTGCGGTTTTTTACATAGCGGCCATTGATGTAAAAGTGCTGCATGCTGCGGCTGGCACGGCAGCTTTTGGGCGGAGTAACAAGTCCATGAACCCGATACAAACCGTTGGTATCATCAACCTCCAACAGATCACGGGAAAACTCACGGCCCAGAACCGAATACGCAGCGCTTTTCAGCTTGCCATCACCCGCTGTAGTGTACTGCAGCTTGCCTTCACGAACAAACTTGAAGCTGATTTCGGGATGGCTGATGGCCACATGGCCCACAATGTCGGCCACAAAGGTGCCTTCGCTGGCATCTTTTTTCAAAAACTTCATGCGGGCAGGGGTATTATAGAACAAATCACGCACCCGAATGGTAGTACCAACACCGCGCGCTCCCGGCTGCATGCCAAGTTCTTCCCCACCCTCAATGCGGTACTGACAGGCAAACTCGTCCAGTTCGGTTTTGGTCAGCACCTCTACACGGGAAACGCTGGCAATAGAAGCCAACGCCTCGCCGCGGAAACCAAGGGTATGAATCTGCTCCAGATCTTCGGCCGTGCGGATTTTGCTGGTGGCATGACGAATGAAAGCGGTCGTGATATACTCCGCCTCAATGCCGCTGCCGTTATCACTGATCTCAATCAGCTTCACACCGCCCGACTCGATGGATACCGTGATCTGGGTAGCGCCGGCATCGATGGCATTTTCCAGCAATTCTTTTACCACAGAAGCAGGCCGCTCGACAACTTCGCCGGCAGCAATCAACTCTGCGGTATGCTTATCTAATACATGGATCACCGCCATGCGGCAGCCCCTCCTTGCAGGTTTGGTTTACCCCTTTAGCGAGCCTTTCAGGGTCTTTTTCAGTTCGTACAAAAAGTTCAGCGCTTCGATGGGAGTCAGGGTATCCACATCCATCGCTTCCAGTTTTTCCATTACTTCGCTGGGCACAGCGGGCGAAGTATACGCCTGCAGTGCGTCAAAATCAAGCTGTTCCACCTTGCGGCGGTCGGGGGCCGAAGCTTCAAGAACCCGCAGAACCTCATGGGCGCGCCGGGTCACACTGCCGGGCAGACCGGCAAGCTTTGCTACCTCGATGCCATAGCTGTCATCGGCAGGGCCACGCACGATGCGGCGCAGGAAGGTAATATCCTCGCCGCGCTTTTTCACTGCAATGTTATAGTTTTTTACGCCCTCGATGGTCTCTTCCAGATCGGTCAGTTCGTGGTAATGGGTGGCAAACAGGGTCTTACAGCCCATCCCCTTCTTTTTCGAGCAGATGTGCTCCACCACGGCGCGGGCAATGCTCATGCCGTCAAAGGTAGAGGTGCCGCGGCCGATTTCGTCCAGAATAACCAGACTTTTTTCAGTGGCGTTTTTCAAAATTTCAGCCACCTCGGTCATCTCTACCATAAAGGTAGACTGGCCTGCTGCCAGATCATCCGATGCACCCACACGGGTGAAAATGGCATCCACAACACCCACATGGCATTCCTTTGCAGGCACAAAGGAACCGATCTGCGCCATCAGCGTGATCAATGCGTTCTGCCGCATGTAGGTGGATTTACCCGCCATGTTGGGGCCGGTAATGATCAGGCAGCGGTTTTCGCCCTGATCCAGCACCGTATCGTTGGGCACAAACAGGCTGCCCTTAAGCACCTGTTCCACAACCGGGTGACGGCCTTCCAGAATCGTCAACTGATCGGAGCCATCTACCACAGGGCAGCAGTAGTTGTTATCCACCGCAACCCGCGCCAGCGACACGAACACATCCAGCTTTGCCACAGCGGTGGCAGTGCCCTGAATACGGGGCAGTTCCTGCCCGATAAAGTGCAGCAGCTCGTCGAACAGCTGCCGTTCCAGCGCAATCAGCCGCTCCTGCGCGCCAAGAATACGGTTTTCCAACTCCTTCAATTCCTGAGTAATATACCGCTCGCCGTTGGTCAGGGTCTGCTTGCGCACATAGGTGTCCGGCACCATGTTTTTATACGAGTTGGGCACCTCGATGTAATAACCGAAGACGTGGTTGAAGCCCACCTTCAGCTTGGGGATGCCGGTTTCTTCCCGCATCCGGGCTTCCATCTGGGCAAGAATCCCCTTGCCGCCATCGCGCAGAGTGCGCAGCGAATCCACCTCTTCGTTGTAGCCGGTGCGAATGACGCCGCCGTCCTTCAGCGAAGCAGGGG
>JAFULE010000001.1 GCA_017483235.1 Faecalibacterium sp.
CGGTACTGTTTGTGGCGACGCGGTGCTTTCACAGCGTCTGCCGCCGGCTGCAGACCACTGATGCTGCGCACGATTACCGGATGAGCACTCAGCGCCAGACTTCGGTTGTAGTCGCCCTTTGCCGTCGGGAGTGGAAACGATATCTTTCCTCCGGCGTTTATCTTACCAACACGATCATCGGCCCGGTTCTTGGCACGGCGCTCTCCGTGGCGGTCTGGCTCGGTGGCGTCGAGAAACTTATGCCATCTCTTCCGTTGGCGGTTGATCTGGGCGAGCTGATCCCATTTCTGATAGCCGGTACATTTTGTACCATGCCCCCGTCCGCGGTGTCCCTGTCCATGGAGGGGCGGCAGTGGTGGATCGTCAAAAGTCTGCCGCTGTCCGGTAAAACGATTCTGGATGCAAAACTTCTGATGAACCTGACGCTGGAGCTGCCTTTTTATCTGCTTTCGGAGTTTGTTCTGATCATGGCGCTTCGCCCGGACTTTGTACAGCTGATCTGGCTGCTTGTAATCCCGGCTGTTCTGATCCTGTTTTGCTGCGTGTTTGGCCTTTCGGTCAATCTGCGGCTGCCGCTTTTACAGTGGAACAGCGAGGCCGAGGTGGTCAAGCAAAGCGCCTCGGCGCTGCTGGGCGGCTTGGGCGGTCTGCTTATGGCGATACTGGGCGTAGTGCTGGTTCTGGTCGTGCCGCAAGCCTATATAAATCCTGTAAAGGGACTGTACGTTGCGGTGCTTGTGCTGTTGACGACGATTCTGTACCGGCACAACAATCGTGTGGATCTGGCGGCTCTGTAAGTGTAGATGCGCCGTTGCTTTACTTTCTTTTTATTGCAACGAAGGAAAGTGTGTGGTATCATTGTTTACGATAAAACCCGGTGAGCGTTCACCGTTTTACTCTGGTTTCGAACATTTGCAGAATGATCTGCAAATGATAAATGAAATATCGAAAGGGGATTTTTCCATATGAGAATTATCCGTGCAAAAGATTATGCTGATCTGTCTCGCAAAGCGGCCAATCTGATCGCTGCACAGGTCGTTTCCAAGCCGGACTGTGTTCTGGGCCTTGCCACCGGCGGCACCCCCGTTGGTACTTACAAAAGCCTGATCGTCGACTGGTACGAGAAGGGCGATTTGGATTTTTCGCAGGTTACTACCGTTAACCTGGATGAATACCGTGGCCTGCCCCGCACCAATGACCAGAGCTACTGGTACTTCATGCACGACAATCTGTTCAATCACGTGAATATCCGCCCTGATGCGGTGCATGTACCCAATGGCGAAAACCCCGACGCCGAGGCTGCCTGTGCCGAATACGATGCCATCATCAAAAGTGTTGGCGGTGTGGACCTGCAGCTGCTGGGTATTGGTCACGATGGTCATATTGGCTTTAACGAGCCTGCCGATTATTTCCCCGTTAACACCCACTGTGTTGATCTGACCGAAGAGACCATCGAAGCCAACAAGCGTTTCTTTGCCTCGAAGGACGATGTGCCTCGTCAGGCTTATACGATGGGCGTTGGCACCATTATGAATGCCCGTAAAGTGCTGCTGATTGCCAGCGGTAAGGACAAAGCCAAGATCGTTCAGAAGTCGTTCTTTGGCCCTGTTACCCCTCAGGTTCCCGCATCCATTCTGCAGTTACACCCCGATTTTGTGCTGATCGCAGATGAAGATGCTTGGAGTTTGGTTTGATAAACAGGTTACTTGACCAACAGTCTGCTCTGCTGGCTATCGGGTTGGCAGAGCGGACCGGATATTAAAAAGTAAAATAATGGAGGTAATTTGTATTATGGATATCCGTTATTCCTGCAATCAGCGCGACTTCAAGCGCTACACCACCGAAGAAACCCGTAATGAGTTTCTGATCCAGAACCTGTACCAGCCCGACGAGGTCGTGGCTGTTTACAGCCACGTGGACCGCATGGTCACCCTGGGCTGCATGCCGGTCAACGAAGTGGTTTCCATCGACAAGGGCATCGACGTCTGGGCCAACTTTGGTACCACCTACTTCCTGGAGCGCCGCGAGATCGGCATCTTCAACCTGGCCGGCGCCGGCACCATCACCGCCGACGGCGTGGAGTACAAGCTGGGCTATAAGGACTGCCTGTACATCACCAAGGGCACCAAGACCGTTACCTTTGCCAGCGATGACGCTGCCAACCCCGCCAAGTTCTATATGGTTTCGGCCCCTGCTCACTGCAGCTACGAGACCAAGCTGATTACCATTGCCGAAGCCGCCAAGCGCCCCCTGGGCACTCTGGAAGGCTGCAACAAGCGCGTGATCAACCAGTTCATCCACCCCGACGTTCTGCCCACCTGCCAGCTGCTGATGGGCATGACCGCTCTGGAGCCGGGCAGCAACTGGAACACTATGCCCTGCCATACCCACGAGCGCCGCATGGAGGTTTACACCTACTTTGAAATTCCCGAAGGCCAGGTGGTCTTCCACATGATGGGCGAGCCCAACGAGACCCGTCATATCGTGATGAACAACTTTGATGCGGTCATCAGCCCCAGCTGGAGCATTCACTCCGGTGTTGGCACCAGCAATTACACCTTCATCTGGGCCATGGGCGGTGAGAACCAGGCATTCGACGATATGGACACCATCCATACTCCCGATCTGCGCTGATGCTGGCATCACAAGGTCAGTTTCTTTCACACTTGGGCAAAAGGGATGCGGTTTTCTGCATCCCTTTTGTTCTATATGGGCAAACGGTTTGTCTGTAAGAAACGATAAACTGAATTCCCCATCATAGGAGGTATCTGAAATGCAGGCAACCATCACCAACGGCTCTTTAACCTTAACAGTGGATACCCATGGTGCCGAAGCTGTGAGTGTTAAGAACAAAAACGGCGAAGAAATGCTTTGGTGCGGTGACAGCGCTGTATGGGGCCGCCATGCCCCGTTGTTGTTTCCCTGGACCGGCAAGCTGGTGGGCGGCGTCTTTACCCACAAAGGGCACGCCTATGCCGGTGGCCAGCACGGCTTTGCCCGAGACGTTGAGCATACTCTGATTCGCGCCGAAGATAACGAGATCGTTTTGGAACTGAAATCCGGGCCGGATACTGCGGCGCGTTTTCCGTTTGATTTCAGCCTGGTTACCACCTATCAGCTGGAAGAAACAAAGGTCGTTTTGAGTCTGGCGGTCACGAATCACGGTGAAGAGGATATGCCTTTTGGCATTGGCTTCCATCCCGCTTTTGCAATCCCGTTTGATGACAAGCACGATACCGAGGATTACGAGTTCCGTTTTGACAAGATGGAAAGCCCAATGTGTATCGACTGCCTGCCGAATGGCCTTGTCAACGGTCGGTGCTACTATCTGGCTACCAATGTAGATCGGATCCAGCTGACCGATAAGCTGTTTGAATCGGACAGCTTCTGCATGACGAATCTCAACAGCACCAAGCTTGGTATTTACGAAAAGGACACGGGCCGCCATATCACCTGCGACATCGCGGATTATCCGTATACCTTGATCTGGAGCGCAAAAAGCGAAAAGGTGCATTTTGTCTGCAGTGAACCCTGGCGCAGCCTGCCCGGTATGGAGGGCGGCAGTCAGGAGTGGTGCGACCGGGCAGCGGCCTGCGTGCTGGCCCCGGGTAAAACCGATGTAACCGTGCTTACCACAGAGTTTGCACGGTACTTCAGGGTGCGCTGAAAATTTTCCATCCCTGCAGCTCAAGGGGGCGTTGCCATGCCGAATCCGTCCGGTAAACAGATGCAAAACAAAGGCATCGAAGAAAAAATTTCCTTGTATCGAAAC
>JAFULE010000159.1 GCA_017483235.1 Faecalibacterium sp.
CCGTCGGCGTTTTTCTTTTTGTTGGCGGTGCCGTACTTTTCGGCGTACTGGGCGCTGCGGTACATGATGGCGCCATCCTCAGCCTTGTAGCAGGCACCCTTTTCCAGCAGCTTGTCCACCACCTGCTGCACCAGACCGCTGTCATGCAGGGTGCTTTCGTGGAACCAGACGTCGTACTCGATGCGGTACTTGCCAAGGTCGCGCTTCAGCGCGGCAATGTTCTTGGGCAGGGCGTAGGCCACCAGCGCGTCCTTCAAAGTTTCAAAGGCGGCACTGTTCATCAGCTCGTCGGTCAGGCTGCCGGCCACTGCGTTGCAGGCGGCCAGATATTTATCCCCCTCCATGGCGATAAACTCGCCGGCCAGCACTTTGATGTCGCCGCCCTGATAGCACTCGGCGGGCAGGGGGTAAGCCTCGGCGCCGCCAAAATGCTGCAGATAGCGCACCGCCAGGCTCTTACCGAACTTCTGGATCTGGTTGCCTGCGTCGTTGATGTAGAACTCACGGGTCACATCATAGCCGGCCCAGTCCATAACAGCGGCCAGACAGTCGCCCAGTGCACCGCCGCGGGCGTTGCCCATGTGCATGGGACCGGTGGGGTTGGCCGAAACAAATTCGACGTTCACCTTTTTGCCGCCGCCAAAATCGGTGCGGCCGTATTCCTTGTTGCCGCAGGCGGCAAGTACTACGCCCGCAAAGAAAGCAGGAGACAGGAACAGGTTGATAAAGCCGGGGCCGGCCACCTCGACCTTGACAAAGCAGCCGTCGGTCAGTGCAGGCAGATGCTTCAGAATGGCCTCGGCGATCATGCGGGGGGCCTTGCGCCAGGTGCGGGCACCCGCCATGGCAATGTTCGAGGCGATGTCGCCGTTCTTTACATCGGCGGGGATCTCCACAATAAAGCTGGGCAGCTCGGCGGCGGGCAGGTCGCCGGCAGCCATGGCAGCGTTGGCTGCCGCAGTCAGCAGCGCGCGGGCCTCGTCCAGCGCCGCCTGCCGGGGGTTGTAGTTGGTAAATGCAGTGTTCATGGTCATGCTCTCCTTGGTTGAAAACGTCCTTGCAGCCTGCCCAAACGGGGGAGCGCGGTGCGTTATTCTATATTATATAAATGTCAGTTGATGTGGGTGACCGTAACGGTCAGGCTGCTTTTGCTCATCAGCTCGGCGTTTCCGGCATCCAGCAGATAGCTGAACCGCACCGTGCCGCCCTTTTCGTTCAGTTCGCTCACGATCTCATCAGCAGTCACGCCCAGCGTCAGCGAGCCGTAGCCGGTTTCGTAATGGCACAGATGCCGCCGCCCCCGCTCAATCAGCAGCTGGCTGGCAGCCTGCCCAAACCGCAGCAGGGCCACCTTGCTCTGGTCCTCGGCCACCTTTAAGGTGGTGGTACAGCCGGGATAACCGGAGGTTTCGGTTTCTATATAGGTAATATAATAATAGCCGCCCTTGTGCAGAAAGCTGCCGCGGGTCATCAGGTCAATATCCTGGCTTTCGCCGTCCTGCTCGATGCAGCTTTTGATGCGAATCATGTAATCTTCTTTCAGGTTCATGCGCCGTATGGTCCTTTTCAATATTTGTCAATGGCGATCTGCTGTACCGGACCGCCTTTGTATTCGCCCAGGAACAGATCGGCCGAGGCCTTAAAGCCTTCGGTGCTGTCGCTGACGAAAAAGCTGGCGTGCCCGCCCTCCGGCCGCGGCGTTGCCAGCAGGTTCTGGCTTTGCAGTGCGGCCTTTACGGCGTGGGCGGTGATTTTGCCGGGGTCGATCAGCCGAACCTCGTCGCCCACAAAATCCCCAATCATCTTCTTTAATAGGGGGTAATGGGTGCAGCCCAAAATCAGGGTGTCGATGCCGGCGGCCTTCAGGTCAGTGAGATACTCTTCGATCAGCAGCAGAGCTACCGGGTTGCCGTCGTTCACATAGCCGTTTTCCACCAGCGGCACAAACATGGGGCAGGCGCGGGTGAAAATCTGCGCCTCGGGTCGCAGAATGTTCAGCAGCTGCTCATAGCTGCCCGAGCGGATGGTGGCCGGTGTGCCGATCACACCGATGCGGCCGTTTTTGCTGGCGGCGGCAGCGGCCTCGGCGGCCGAGCGCACCACACCGGTGTAAGGCACCGGCAGGCCGGCAGCCTCGCACAGGGGGTAGGTGCTGGATACGGTGCCGCAGGCAGCCATCACATATTTTACATCTTTTGAAAGCAGAAAGCGGATGTCCTGCCGGGTGTACTGCAGAATGATCTCGCGCCCGCGGCTGCCGTAAGGCACCCGGCCGGTGTCACCAAAGTAGACGATATCCTCACCCGGTAAAATCTTGCGCAGCTCCCGCACTGCGGTCAGGCCGCCTAAGCCGCTGTCGAATACGCCGATGGGCCGATTATCCATGGTGGATCGCCGCCTTCTTTTCGGCCCGTTCCAACGCCAGCAGGATCAGCTCGTCAATCTGATCCGCAATGGAAAGCCCGACGCTTTCCATCAGCTTGGGCCACATACTGATGGGGGTAAACCCGGGAAAGGTGTTGATCTCGTTGATCAGCACCCGGCCGGTGCCCTTTTCCACAAAAAAGTCGCAGCGGCTCAGTCCCTCGCAGCCCAGTGCGGTATAAGCCTTGGCGGCAAGGGTGCGTACCTCGGCCAGTTTTGCCTCGGGCAGCTGCGCGGGGATCAGGGTCTGGCTGACCCCGTTTTTGTATTTATCGTCGTAGGTGTAAAAGGCATCGCCTGCCACGATTTCGCCGGGCAGGGTGGCCAGAGCAACCTCGTTGCCCAGCACGGCACATTCTACCTCCTGTCCGTTCACTGCGGCCTCAAACACCAGTTTGTCGTCCTCCCGCAGGGCCATCTCAATGGCGGTGCGCAGGGTGTAGATATCGGTGGCGCGGCTGACGCCCACACTGCTGCCCGCGTTGGCAGGCTTGACAAACATGGGGTAGCCTAAGGTATCCTCCAGATCGCGGCAGATGGGGTTCAGTCGGCGATCTAAGTCAAAGCGGGTGTAGCTGGCCCAGCGGCAATGGGGAATGCCATTTGCCTCAAACAGGGCATTGGCCACCGCCTTGTCCATGCAGGCGGCACTGGCCAGTACGCCGCAGCCTACATAGGGGATGCCTGCCAGCTCCAGCAGACCCTGCACCGTGCCGTCTTCGCCCCACAGGCCGTGCAGCGCGGGGATCACCACGTCCAGCCGGCGCTTTTCCACCTGGCCGTCGGTGTGAAACAGGATCATACCGTGATCGGCGCGGCTGCAGCTGATCACACAGGGGATATTATCTGCCAGTACTTCCCAGCTGCCGTCGGCCATCTGGGCGGTGGTGGCTGCAGTGCACAGCCAGCGGCCGTCTTTGGTGATGCCGATCTTGATCAGTTGATAGCGGGAAGGATCAATGTTGTCGGCAAAGGTGCCGGCCGAAACCCGGCTGACCTCGTGCTCGCTGGACTGGCCGCCGAACAGCAGGGCCACTGCCGGCGCCGTAGAGTTGTTTGCCTGCATAATGCAATGCTCCAATCTGAATAGTCAAGGGCATACGCCCCTATATTATCATAAGTACAGTCATCATACCATAAAAATGCCGGGGTTTCCACACTGCGGGCAAAATTTCGAAAAAATGAGCTGAAAAAAGTATGATTTTTGCTTGACTGTGCCGGTGTTTTATGGTAACATGATAACACCTCTTTTGCGGGGTTCTTTTTTTGTGCGCTTTTTTTCGCACAACCCGCAAGCCCGAGGGAGGTTAATCAACCGTTAATGGAGGTGTCAAACAATGACAGTCAAGATCACTCTGGCCTGCACCGAGTGCAAGCAGCGCAACTACAACACTACCAAGAACAAGAAGAACTGCCCCGACCGTCTGCAGATGAAGAAGTACTGCCGCTTCTGCAAGAAGCACACTGCTCATCGCGAGACCAAGTAAGAAAGGCGGAGGACAAATGGCAGACAAAACCGAAAAGAAGACCGGCAAAAGCGAAAAGAAGCCTGGTTTTATGGCCAAGGTAAAGGGCTTTTTCGGTCGCATCGGCGAGTTTTTCCGCAATACGAAGAGCGAGCTGAAAAAGGTCGTCTGGCCTTCCAAGAAGGACATCAAGAACAACAGTCTGGTTGTTCTGGCCGTTGTTGCCGTAACCGTCGTCGCCCTGATCGTGCTGGATACCGCTTTCGGCGGCATCATGCGTCTGGTCATCGGCGCGTAAGCTTTGAGTAAAACGGAGGTATCCCGATGGACGAGCAGAATCGCGAAGCGCTGTGGTACGTTGTGCATACCTATTCCGGGTATGAAAACAAAGTGGCACAGGACCTGGGCACAATGGTCGAGAACCGTCACCTGCAGGACATGATCTGCGATATCAAGGTGCCTGTTGAACTGGTTCCCGAAATCAAGGACGGCCAGGAACGCATGGTGGAACGCAAGCTGTTCCCCGGCTATGTTCTGGTCAAAATGGTAATGACCGACGAAACCTGGTATATCGTGCGCAATACGCGCGGCTGCACCGGCTTTGTTGGCCCCGCTTCCAAACCGGTCCCTCTGACCAACGAAGAAGTGGAACGCATGGGCGTGGAAACACAGGCACCCCTCACCGTGGATTTCAAGGTGGGCGATACCGTGCAGATTACGTCCGGCCCTCTCGAAGGCTTTATGGGCCTCGTAGAGGAAATCGACCTGGCTGGCTTCAAGGTCAAGCTGAAGGTCAACATGTTCGGCCGCGAAACTCCCGCAGAGCTGGAGCTGGGTCAGGTCGAACTGCTGTAAGCATTACAGCGTGATCGTTTATTCCGGTAAGACCGCAGATGCGGATCTTATAGAGCGTGCGGTGGTCGTACGCTCGTGGGAGGCTTGCCCCGTTGCAAGCCGCAACTAACCACAGATTTTTGGAGGTGCACTACAATGGCACAAAAAGTAACTGGCTACATTAAGCTGCAAATCGAAGCCGGCAAGGCGACTCCGGCTCCCCCTGTTGGTCCTGCTCTGGGCCAGAAGGGCGTCAACATCATGGCCTTCACCAAGGAGTTCAACGAGCGTACCAAGGGTCAGATGGGCTATGTCATCCCTGTCGTCATCACCGTTTACGCTGACCGTTCGTTCAGCTTCATCACCAAGACTCCTCCGGCTCCCGTTCTGATCAAGAAGGCTGCCGGCCTGCAGAGTGGTTCCGGCAAGCCCAACAAGGACAAGGTTGGTTCCATCACTGCCGCTCAGGTCGAGGAAATTGCCAAGACCAAAATGCCCGACCTGAATGCCGCTTCTTTGGAAGCTGCCTGCAGCATGATCCGTGGCACCTGCCGCAGCATGGGCGTAACCGTCGAGGGCTGATCGCCCCGTAAGAACGTGGGAGGGCTGTGAAAAGCCCGCCAGACCACACAGGAGGATTTAAGAGAATGAAACACGGTAAGAAGTATATCGAGGCTGCCAAGCAGATCGATACCACCAAAAGCTATGAAATGAACGAGGCTCTGGACCTGTGCTGCAAGCTGAGCACTGCCAAGTTCGACGAGACTGTTGAGCTGCACGTCCGCCTGGGCGTTGACGGCCGCCATGCTGACCAGCAGGTTCGCGGCGCTGTCGTTCTGCCCAACGGCACCGGCAAGACCGTGCGTGTTTGCGCCATTGCCAAGGGCGCTGCTGCCGATGCTGCTGCCGCTGCCGGCGCTGACATCGTGGGCGACGACGAGTTGATCGCCCGCATCCAGGGCGGCTTCATGGAGTTCGACGTTGTTGTTGTTACTCCCGACATGATGGGCAAGGTTGGCCGTCTGGGTAAGATCCTGGGCCCCCGTGGCCTGATGCCCTCCCCCAAGGCCGGTACCGTTACCCCCGACCTGGGCAAGGCTGTTACCGAAGCCAAGGCCGGTAAGATCGAGTACCGTCTGGACAAGCAGAACATCATCCATGTTCCCGTGGGCAAGGCTTCCTTCGGCACCGAAAAGCTGAGCGAGAACGTGAATGCTGTTATGGAGGCTATTGCTAAGGCAAAGCCCGCCGCTGCCAAGGGCCAGTACTTCAAGAGCGCTTCGCTGGCTACCACCATGGGCCCCGGCCTGCGCATCAACACCCTGAAGTACGGTGTCTGATTTCCAAACTGTTAAGCTGCGGTGCAGCGGCACAGGCTGCTGCACCTGCATTTGATAAAAATGTTTGGAAAACTACTTGACAAAGCCGCGTGTGCGCGGTAAAATATCTATGCTGTTTTTAAGACAGCAGGTGCTGTAACCAGCGTAAAGGGTCTGCCCGCCTGCCGAGAAACCGCGTAACACGTTGATTTGTGATGTGCTTATGCCCTTTCCCGGCCTCAGTGCGGGGAAAGGGCTTTTTCGTTTGCAGCATATATGATCGAAACCGTTTTGAAACGAGGTGAAACTGAAATGCCCAGTGCAAAGATTCTGACCCAGAAGCAGGAGTATGTTGCTGCTCTGAAGGCCAAGTTCGAAAACGCCATCGGCGGCGCTGTTGTTTCCTACGGCGGCATCAGTGTCGAAAACGACACCAAGCTGCGTAAGGAGCTGCGTGAGGCCGGCGTTGAGTACATGGTCGTGAAGAACACCATGCTGCGTCTGGCTGTTAAGGGTACTTCTCTGGAAGGCCTGGCCGATATCTTCGTGAAGGATACCGCCGTTGCTTTTGCCAGCGAAGCTGATCCCATGGCTGCTGCCCGTATCCTGTGCAAGTACGCCGAAAACGATCGCTCCAAGAAGTTCGCCGTCAAGGGTGGCTTCCTGGAAGGCAAGCCCCTGTCTGCTGAAGAGACCGCTGCTATTGCTAAGCTGCCCGGTCGCGAAGGCATGCTGTCCATGCTGGCCGGCGCTCTGTCCGGTATCATCGGTGGTCTGGCTGTCTCCCTGCAGGCTTACGTCGAAAAGCTGGAGGGTGGCGAGGAGGCTGCTGCCTGATCAAGGCCGCATAGCTCTTGCCGCTTGATAACACAAGCAAACCAAACAAAAAACATCACTCAAACAAATACAAAAAAATTGGAGGTATACTACTATGGCTTCTGAGAAGATTACTGCCATTATCGATTCCGTTAAGGAAATGTCCGTTCTGGAACTGAAGGAACTGATCGACACCATCTGCGAGACCTTCGGTGTTTCCGCTGTTGCCGCTGCTGCTGCTCCTGCTGCTGGCGCTGCTGCTCCCGCTGAGGAAGAAAAGACCGAGTTCGACGTCATCCTGAAGAGCGCTGGCGCTGCTAAGATGGGCGTCATCAAGCTGGTCAAGGAGATCACCGGTCTGGGCCTGAAGGAGGCTAAGGCTGTTGTTGACGGCGCTCCCAAGGCTGTTAAGGAGAAGGTCTCCGCTGCTGAGGCTGAAGAGCTGAAGAAGAAGCTGGAAGAGGCTGGCGCTGAGGTTGAGGTTAAGTAATTTAACCCCCATTTCAAAGTTTCAAAACGAGGCCGCCGCTGTGCATGCTGCACAGCGGCGGCTTTTTGCATTGATATCTGCACAGCAAAAAAAGCAGCCGCGCCGGAAAAGTTCCGGTGCGGCTGCTGCAGATTTTAAGGATTTGATCAGCTGGCGCGGGTGGTGGTGGTGATGATCTGGCTGGGTTTGGAAATGCCGTTGTCGCTTGCGGCCACCACAGCAAAGTAGTACAGGGTGGAAGCGGTGCGGTCTTCGATCTGCAGGGTCTCGGCACCTTCCACGGTCACCACGGTCACATCGGCAGCGGCATCGGGGGCTTTTACGGCCTCGGCCACCTGCTCGGCGGTCAGCTCGGCATCGTCATATACCACATAGTACTTGGTAGCGCCTTCCACGGCTTTCCAGTTCACCACGCAGGTGGTGGCACTGGGGCTGGTGGCTTTGGGGCGGGCGGGGCTGGTCAGCGTTACAGCGGGGGCAGCGGTGCTGCTGGAAGAACCGCCGCAGGCCACCAGAGCCAGCAGAGAAACCGAAGCCAGAACGGCGGCGGCAATACGCTTGAAGTTGTTACGCATAATTTTTTTACCTCTTTTCTCTTCGTTTCAAGATATCTCACGCAGCTTCGTTTGGTTCTGCGCGGGTCACTGGTTGCTGCCCCACAAATCGCGGGGGTACAGGCCACTTTCCACCATCTGACGTACAGCAGCTACCACGGCGGGCTTGTCCTCTTTGTAGGTCACGCCGTACCATTTGTCGCCGCTGCGCAGTACCTGCACGGTGGCCTTGCCCTCTTCGATCAGCTGGCTGACCACAAAGGGCAGATAATACTCGCACTTCAGCGGGTTCAGGGGCAGGTTCTGCTGCAAAAAGGCGGCAAAGCGGGTGTTGGTTTCGTCGATGAAGCTGCGGCCAAAGCCCCACAGGTTCATGCTCACCGGGGTGTCGCCGGGCAGGGCAGTCCAGCTTTCGCCGCCGTCCTCGGTGTACTTGATGCCGTCGGCAAAGGTTTCGATGCGGGTGCGCTCGGTCACGCTGCACAGTGCGCCGGTTTCGTCGGTGCTGCACACCCCGCGGGACACGCTGCCGTTTTCGGTCACGGTGTTCTGCAGCTGATAACCCACCATGCAGTAGCGGTATTTTTCGTCATCGGCATGGGTGCTAAGGTAGTCGTACATCACCCGGAATGCCTCGGGGCCGTAGTAATCGTCGGCGTTGATCACCGCAAAGGGGCCGTCGATCAGATGGCGGGCGGCCAGCACCGCATGGCTGGTGCCCCAGGGTTTTACACGGCCTTCCGGAACAGTGAAACCGGCGGGCAGGTCGTCCAGCTGCTGGAATGCATACTTTACCTGCATCACCTTGCTCAGCCGGTCGCCGATGGCCTCGCGGAAGATGGTTTCGGTTTCCTTTTTGATGATGAAAATCACTGTTTCAAAGCCGGCGCGGTGGGCGTCGTAGATGGAATAGTCGATGATGATCTCGCCGCCCGGGCCTACCGGGTCGATCTGCTTCATGCCGCCGTAACGGCTGCCCATGCCGGCGGCCATCACGACCAGAACGGGTTTGTTCATAGCAGTTCCTCCTGAAATGATGGAAAATCCAGATCTGTGTCCTTGACAGGCGGCCAAAACCGCACCATGCTCAGTATAGCCGGGTTTGGTGCAAAGCGCAAGCAAAAGCTGCAAATTATAATAAAAATAAGGTCGAAAAAAGTGCCGCCTGCTCTTAACGCGGGCGGCTTTTCATGGTATACTGCCATTAGAATGTAAGCAGGAAAGAAGGGACTGTGTATGAGCGAAGTGACCTCGGCTATGCTGCGCCAGCTGATGGAATGCGAAGGGCTGTATAAGCTGTTTGATGAGGTGCGCCTGATGGAGGTTGCCACTGGCAGCCTGTTCGATCTGCGGGACGGCAGCCTGGTGCCCACCGGCAAAAAGTGCTACACCCGCTGGAACCACTGCGGGCTGTGCCGCAACTGTGTGGCCCGCAAGGCCGCCGAAGAGGGCCGCCGCACGGTGAAGTTTGAGTACTGCGACAACAACTATTATATGGTCATTGCTCAGCCGCTGCATCTGGGCTGCGGCGCCTATGCGCTGGAACTGATCACCAATATTACCGAGCGTGTGGTCACCGAAACCGGCTTTGCCCAGAAGGAAACCTTCATCCATGATCTTACCGCCCAGCTGGAGGCCATCAGCGAGCACGAAGCCTTTACCGGCCTGTACAGCAAGGCCTATCTGGAGCGGGATGTGCAGGCCCGCCTGACCGGCGCCGACAGCCGCCCGCTGTATCTGGCGGTGTTCGATGTGGATGACTTCCGCTACATCAACGACTTTTACGGCAATGTGCAAGGCGACACGGTGCTGCAGAAATTCAGCGAGATGCTGAGCGCTGCGCTGGCCGGCCAACAGGGCTATGCCGCCCGCATTGACGGCGACGAATTTGCCCTTGTGCTGGATACCGCAGATCCCGTTGTCTGCGTGGAACTGGCTCAGAAGCTGAAGGATGACTTTGCCGCCCATGTGTTCCGTGTGGCCGAAATGAAATTCCGTGCCTCGGTCAGCATCGGCGTGGTCGAGATCAGCGCCGCCGCCAATGTGGCACAGGCGCTGGAATGGGCACGTGCCCGCCGCAAGGCCAACGCTAAGCCCGGCAACGAATAAGAATAGATGGATATCGGACCGCCTCACTGCTGTGGGGCGGTCGGTTTTTTATTATTCCAACCCTGCGGCGCTGCCAAGGGTAGTGCCGGGGTAATAATACTGCAAAATTTCGGCCCAGCTGCTGCCGTTTTCGGCCATGGCCTTTGCACCGTGCTGGCTCAGCCCCACGCCGTGGCCGTAGCCATAGGTAGTAATGGTAAAATCGCCGCCGGCATCGTAATGAATGGCAAAGCAGGCGCTGCGCAGCGAAAGGGCATTGCGCAGCTGCGGCCCGGTTACCGCCGTGCCGCAGACCGAAAGGCTTTTTACATAGCCGGCGTCGGTATACCGGTAGTCGGTAAAATAGTCGGCCGGGCTGCCGCTGGGGGTAATGCCCAGTTCCAGCACCAGCAGGTCATTGACCTGCTGCGGGGTGTAGGTGATGCTGCGGGCGTAGTCGGCAGCGGCCTTGTCGGCAGGGCTGTCCACCCCCTGCAGGTAGGGCAGGGCGGTGTTCCACACATTCTGGCTGGCCTCGGTGCGCCCGGCCGAAATGGCAAAATAACTGGCTGCTGCGGCTGCACCTTCATACAACACCACCCGGTCCAGCACCTCATCCACCAGCGCAGCCAGCCGGTTATGGTTGGCCTGATAGGCGGTGCCCCAGTAGCTGCGCAGCACCGCGTCGGTCATAAAGTTCTGCCGGCGGGCCGGGTCGGCAGAAAAATATGCCCCCGAATGGGCGGTGGGGTCATTGTTGGCTTTGCAGTACAAAGCGTAGGAGTGGCTGGCCACCGCCTGCGCTTTCAGGGCTTCGTCCGGCCATGTGATGGGCATCTCGCTGGCCACTGCGCCAATCAGATAATCCCGCACCGGCACGGTCAGGATCTGCCCGCTGCCTTCGTCCAGAATGTACAACGGCGCCAGTTCATCCGATGGTGCAGCAGGGGAAAGGGACTGCGGAGAAGACGCCCCCGGCTCAGCGGTGGGGCCGGCGGTGGGCTGCGGCTGCTGCACAAAGGGCGGTTCCCAGTCATCCCCAGCGGTGTACTGGGCCAGATAATATCCCGCCGGCGGCAGCAGGCAGGAGCAGATAAAAAAGAATACAGTAAGCAGTGCGGTTTGTTTCATGGTCGATCCCTCCCCGGCCAGTATAGCGGACAGGCACCGCGGCAAAGGGCGAAGTCTGTCGGCGGTTGCAATGCAGCAGATGCCATGATAGAATGAAGCCACAACAAAAGCCGGCTGCTGCCGCGTAAGAACAGGAGTGACAGGATGCTGATCATCAAACGTGATACCGTGGTGTACGCCATGTCCCCCGACAATGTTCCCGCCGCCCATGCCCGCAGCGGTGATACCCTCTGTTTTGAAACGCTGGACTGCTTCGGCGGCCAGATCACCAAGCCCACCGATCGGATGGGCCAGCTGGATTGGAGCCGTATCAATCCCGCTACCGGCCCGGTGTGTGTGGAGGGGGCCCGCCCCGGCGACACCCTGAAGGTGGAAATTCTGAACATCGACCTTGCTGCACAGGCGGTCATTCTGGAAGCGCCTGATAACGGGATCACCGGTCTTGCCGCTACCGAAGAGCAGATCAAGCTGATGCCGGTGGTCGACGGTAAGGTGATCTTCAACGAAAAAATCGCTCTGCCCATCTGCCCCATGATCGGTGTCATCGGTACTGCCCCGGCAGACAAGGCGGTCAGCACCGGCAGCCCCGAAGCCCACGGCGGCAACATGGACTGCAAACGTATCGGTGCAGGCAGTACCCTGTATCTGCCAGTCAACGTGCCGGGGGCGCTTCTGGCTATGGGGGATCTGCATGCTGTGATGGGGGACGGCGAGGTGTGCGTCTGCGGTGCCGAGATCGGCGGCGCGGTCACGGTGCGGGTCACGGTACTGCCCGGCCAGTCTCTGCCGCTGCCCTTCCTTGTGACTCGAACGGCTGCCATGGCCCTGTACTCGGCCGAAGGGCTGGATGCCGCTGCCGAGGGGGTTACCCTGCGCATGCGGCAGTTCCTGCACGAAACGGTGGGCCTGCCCGCCCACGAAGCCGGCATGCTGCTGAGCCTTGCGGGCGAGTTGTGCATCTGTCAGGCGGTGGACCCCAACAAAACCTGCCGCATGGAGCTGCCCCTAGCGCTGCTGCACAATTGCGGGTATGTATTCCCGTAAGGAAGAATTTTATCATCAGGAAACGCCCCGCTTCGGCGGGGCGTTTTGCTGCATGTGGGCCAAAATTGCGGCATAACTTGAATTCAGCGCACTAAAGTGATATTATAAAAAGAAGCTGTTACTGTGAACAGCTTGTGGGAAAGTATGTATCCGTGAAAGGGGATGGAAGCTATGTCATCCGAAGTTTTTATGCTGGACCGGGAAACGATGGGTACCCTGTGCCGGGAATACCTGCACAACAACTTCATCGACCCCGAAACCAGCGAGCGTCTGGGCGTAAAGCGCGGCCTGCGCAACCCCGACGGTACCGGTGTTCTGGCCGGTTTGACCAATGTGTGTGACGTTGTGGGCTATCAGCGCGGCCCCGGGGGCGAGGTGGTACCGGTGCCCGGCCGGCTGATCTACCGCGGCATCGACATCAACGATATTGTAAAGGAAGCCTATGAAAACGACCGCTTTGTATTTGAAGAGGTCATCTGGCTGCTGCTGTTCGGCAGTTTGCCCACCCAAAACGAGCTGGCCGGCTTCTGCAAGCTGCTGGAAAAGCACCGCGAGCTGCCCGACGGCTTTGCCGAAGACATGATCATGAAGGCACCTTCGCCCAACGTGATGAACAAGATGGCTCGTTCGGTGCTGGCCATGTACTCTTACGACGATAACGCCGACGACCAGAGTCTGGAAAACATCCTGAACCAGAGCATCAACCTGATTGCCGAACTGCCCACCATCATGGTGTCGGCTTATCAGGTCAAGCGCCGCGCTTACGACCGCAAGAGTATGTATTTTCATCTGCCGGTGCCCGGCCAAAGCACTGCCGAGCACATTCTGCGCACCTATCGCCCCGACAAGCGGTTTACCCACGCCGAGGCGAAACTGCTGGATATGTGCCTGCTGGTGCATGCCGACCACGGCGGCGGCAACAACTCCACCTTTACTACCCGCGTGCTGTCCTCTTCGGGCACCGATACCTACTCGGCCATTGCGGCGGCCATCGGCGCGCTGAAAGGCCCCAAGCACGGCGGTGCCAATCTGGCCGTGATGCGCCAGCTGGAGCAGATGCTGCGCAATATCGAGGATCCCTCGGACGACGAACAGGTGCGGGACTACCTGCGCAAGGTGCTGCGCAAGCAGGCCGGCGACGGCACCGGCCTGATCTACGGCATGGGCCACGCAGTGTACACCGTTTCGGACCCCCGTGCCCAGATCCTGCGCGAGCGCGCCCGCCCCATCGCCTACGAAAAGGGATTCCAGGAAGAATACGAGCTGCTGTGTGCAGTCGAGCGGCTGGCCCCCGGCGTGTTTGCCGAGGTAAAGGGCAGCAGCAAGCCGGTGTGTGCCAACGTTGACCTGTACAGCGGCCTGATCTATCGGATGCTGGGCATCTCGGAAGATCTGTTTACTCCGCTGTTTGCCATTGCCCGTGTGCCCGGCTGGTGTGCCCACCGGCTGGAGGAAGTGGTGTTTGCAAACCGTATCATCCGCCCCGCGTATAAGTATCTGGGTGTCAGCCAAGAATACAAAAGCATCGAGGATAGAACATGATGAAACTTTTTGCCGGCGTTCTTCTGCTGGCGGCGGGTGTGCTTGCCAGCGTGGCCCGCTGGCTGGATCTGGTCAATTTTACCGATCTGCAAACCGGCTTTGTTACGGCCGGATCGGTGTGGGTGCGGTATGCTGTTTTGCTGCTGCTGGTGCTGCTGGCGGCGCTGGGCGGCCGTATGGCCGCAGCCCGGCCCCACCGTGTGGAACGCCGTGCCGTTCTGCTGGCACTGCTTGCGTTTGCCGGCTGCGCCGCCTTTGCGGTGGCCGGCGGGCTGCAGCTGGTGAGCGGCGGCGGGGCACTTGCCGCCCTGCTGAGTCTGATCACCGGGTGGTGGCTGGCCTCGCTGGGCATTGCGTGGATCTCGAAAAAGGGCAACGCCCCCGCACTGGGAGTGGGCAGCGCCATTGCGGGCACCGCACTGTTCTTTGTGCTTACCCTGCAGCGGTTTGTGCAAAATTATTCCAGCTATCACCGGGTGGGTCCGGCGCTCAGCGTGTTTTCGGCGCTGGCGGCGCTATGGTTTGCCGCAGCGCTGGTGCGCAGCACCCTGTTTCCCCAAACCGACAATGGGCAGCGGCTGGCTTTTGCGGGCCTGACTGCATTTTACCTGTGCACCTGTCTGGAGCTGCCGCAGGCGTTGTGCCTGTGGCTGGCGGGGCAAACCACCCTTGTGCCGCTTTTGCAAAGCGGTGCGCTGGCGGTGCTGGGGCTGCTGGGGGCCGGCTGCGCCCTGACGGCCTTTGGCCGGCAGCCCGATGAGCAACCGGTTGAGCAAACCGGTGCAAAACGGGCAGAATAAGCGCAGCCATGCAACATTTTTCATTGTGAAAGTGCCCAAGCAACGCGTTGCAATTTTGAGAAGATTGTACAATGCTCTGAATTGTTTGGCAAAGGCTGTTAATTATTTGACAGCCTATTGCAAGTTGCCGAAAATTGGGCTAAAATAAGGCTACCGAAGAAGGTACCAAGCAAATGTTACAAGAACATTTGGCTAATATTAGGAGGTTTTACCAATGGCTGTTAAAGTTGCTATCAATGGTTTTGGCCGTATCGGCCGTCTGGCTTTCCGTCAGATGTTCGGCGCCGAGGGCTACGAGGTTGTTGCCATCAACGATCTGACCAGCCCCAAGATGCTGGCTCACCTGCTGAAGTACGACACCGCTCAGGGTGCTTACTGCGGCAAGATCGGTGAGGAGACCCACACCGTTTCCGCTACCGACGATTCCATCATCGTCGACGGCAAGGAGATCAAGATCTACGCTGAGAAGGACGCCAAGAACTGCCCCTGGGGCGAGCTGGACGTGGACGTTGTGCTGGAGTGCACCGGCTTCTACACTTCCAAGGACAAGAGCATGGCCCACATCGAGGCCGGCGCCAAGAAGGTCGTCATCTCTGCCCCCGCCGGCAACGACCTGAAGACCATCGTGTTCTCTGTTAACGAGAACACCCTGACCGCTGAGGATCAGATCATCAGCGCTGCTTCCTGCACCACCAACTGCCTGGCCCCCATGGCCAAGACCCTGAACGATCTGTACCCCATCCAGAGCGGCATCATGACCACCGTGCATGCTTACACCGGTGACCAGATGATCCTGGACGGCCCCCATCGCAAGGGCGACCTGCGTCGTGCCCGTGCCGGCGCCCAGAACATTGTGCCCAACAGAACCGGCGCTGCCAAGGCCATCGGCCTGGTCATCCCCGAGCTGAACGGCAAGCTGATCGGCTCTGCCAAGCGCGTTCCCGTCTGCACCGGCTCCACCAC
>JAFULE010000160.1 GCA_017483235.1 Faecalibacterium sp.
ATCACCCGGTTGTCGGGGTTCATGGTGGTCTCCCAGAGCTGCTCGGGGTTCATCTCACCAAGGCCCTTGTACCGGCTGATCTTGGCGCCCGGCATCTCGGCACTCAGCTGCGCCATCTCCTTGTCGTTGTAGGCGTACTTGACGGTGGAGCCCTTCTGCAGCTTGAACAGCGGCGGCTGGGCGATATATACATGGCCCTGCTCGATCAGCGGACGCATATACCGGAAGAAGAAGGTCAGCATCAGGGTGCAGATGTGGCTGCCGTCTACGTCAGCATCGGCCATGATAAACACCTTGTCGTACCGCAGCTTGGAGATGTCGAACTCCTCGCCGATGCCGCAGCCCAGTGCCAGCACCACCGGCATCAGCTTGTCGTTGCCGTAGATGCGGTCGGCACGGGCCTTTTCCACGTTCAGCATCTTGCCCCACAGCGGCAGAATGGCCTGAATGGCACTGTCGCGGCCCATCTTGGCCGAACCACCGGCCGAGTCGCCCTCGACGATGAAAATTTCGGTGCGGGTGGGGTCTTTTTCGCGGCAGTCGGCCAGCTTGCCGGGCATACGGCTGGTTTCCAGCGCCGATTTGCGGCGCACCAGCTCGCGGGCCTTGCGGGCGGCAGCACGGGCCTGGGCGGCCTGGGTGGCCTTTTCGAAGATGGCTTTGGCGGTGCCGGGGTTTTCTTCGAAGAACTCCGACAGCTTGGTGTACACCATGTTGCTGACAAGGGTGCGGATCTCCACGTTGCCCAGCTTTGCCTTGGTCTGGCCTTCAAACTCGGCCTCCTGCAGCTTGACGCTGATGACGCAGATCATACCCTCGCGCACGTCGGCACCGGACAGGTTTTCGTCCTTTTCCTTCAAAAGACCGTGCTTGCGGCCGTATTCGTTGAACACACGGGTCAGCGCGGTTTTCAAACCTTCCTCGTGGGTGCCGCCGTCCGGGGTGTTGACGTTGTTGGCAAAGCTGAGCAGCAGCTCGTTGTAGCTGCCGGTGTACTGCAGGGCAATTTCGGCTTCGCCCCGGTCGGTGCTGCCGCGCAGATAGATCACCTGCGGGTGCAGCACTTCCAGATCACGCTTTTCGCCCAGATAGGTGACAAAGCTTTTGATACCGCCCTCGTAGCACATCACTTCCTGCCGGTAGCCCGGCTCGCCCTCCTGCCCGTCCTCCAGAATGGGGGTGTACAGGCTGCGCTCGTCGGTCAGGGTGATGCGTACACCGGCATTCAGGAAGCTTTCTTCGCGCAGGCGTTTTTCCAGCGTTTCGAAGTTGTATTCGGTGGTTTCGCGGAACATTTCGGGGTCCGGCTTGAAGGTAACGGTGGTGCCGGTGCCCTCGGCAGGGCCAAGCTGTTTCAGCCCGCCGTCCGGGTCGCCGCGGCGGAAGGTCTGCTCGTACTCAAAGCCGTCGCGCCGCACATTGACGGTCAGCCATTCCGAACAGGCGTTGACCACCGAGGCACCCACGCCGTGCAGGCCGCCGGCCACCTTGTAACCGCTGTTTTCGCCGCCGAACTTGCCGCCGGCGTGCAGAATGGTATATACAACGGTAACGGCGGGCAGGCCGGTGTCGGGCTGGGTGTCCACGGGGATGCCGCGGCCGTTGTCGGATACTTCGATGATATTATCTTTTTTGATGGTGACACGAATGTTGTCGCAGTAGCCGGCCAGCGCCTCGTCGATGGCGTTGTCCACAATTTCGTACACCAGATGGTGCAGGCCGCGCTCGCCGGTAGAGCCAATGTACATACCGGGGCGCTTACGCACCGCTTCCAGGCCTTTCAGCACCTGAATTTCGCTGCCGCTGTATTCGTGGTCGGTGGCGGTGGCGTTTTCGATGCCGTTCTGGATGATTTCTTCTGCCATGAGTTGTTGTTCCTCCATTTTGGTGGGTTGCTATTTTTTCCTCGAAAAACGGCTGACAGATTCTGCCCGCCGACCGAGTGGGTGTTCCCTGAGAAATGAGTTCGGCGATAGCGAAGCTGCAAAAGCCCCGCAGGGCTTTTGAGCCGACCCCCCGGTTCGCTTGCGAACGCCGCGCAATTCTGCATGCGCGGCGAGGGCGGAGGGGGCCCCATGTTCGGCGCAGCCGGCCATGGGGGAGGGGCTGAAAACCCTCTGCCATTTTGAAGGGAAGCTCCCCGAGGGAAGCCGCCCCGCTGCACAAGCTGCTTTTTTATAAGCTTTTTATTCTTCCATCCCCTTATACCCGCGCTCGACCCGTCGTTTCAGCGACGCGGGCGCAAGAGGGGAGAGGTACAGGGTTTCGACCGGGCCTTCCACCAGCACAAAGCTTTTGGGAATTTCGTCCGAAAGGCTTACCACTGCGCCGGTTTTCTGGGCGTTGGCCAGAAATTCGCGGGTGCGGTGAGAGGTGGAGGTGTTTTCCAGATCAAAAATACCGATGATGTCCCGGCTGTTTACCACATAATCGCGGCCAAGCTGCAGATACATGGGTCATTCCTCCGGTTCGGTTTTGCCTTGGCCCGGCTGCACCGGCCCGCCCAGCACCCCGCCGGCCATGGTGTAGATCAGGCCGTCGGTCTGCAGAAACGCGGTGTCGTCACAGCTGGTGACAAAGGTCTGTTTTTCTTTCATGCGGGTCAAAAGATAACGGCGGCGGTTTTCGTCCAGCTCGCTCAGCACATCGTCCAGCAGCATCACCGGGTGTTCGCCGGTGATCTGGGCAGCGGCCGCCGCTTCGGCCAGCTTCAAACTCAGCACCACGCTGCGCTGCTGGCCCTGGCTGGCAAACACCTTGGCGGGTTCGCCGTCCAAAAGCAGGGTCATATCCTCGCGGTGGGGGCCCATCAGGCTGCACCCGGCGCGGATCTCTTCGGTTTTGTGCTGCCGCAGTGCCTCGGCAAGGCCGCCCGGTTCAAACAGCGGGGCGTAGGCCACAGTCAGCGCTTCGGCGCCCTTGCTGATCTCGGCATAGTTTGCCTGCGCAATGGGCCCCAGCAGGGCCAGATAGTCCAGCCTGCGGCGCTGAATTTCCTCGCCGGTGGCCGCAAGCTGGGCGTTCAATGCATCCAGAATGTCGGCAGCGGCAGGGCCGTTTTCGTAATATTTGCGCAGCAGCGCATTTTTCTGGGTCAGGGTGCGCACATACCGGCGGTAAACGGTCAGGTAACCGGGGTACAGCTGGCATAGCGCGGCATCCAGAAATTTGCGGCGGCCCTCGGGCGCACCCTTGACAAGGCTGAGATGCCCGGGGTCGAACACCACCGCGGTAAACAGCCCGGCCAGATTGGCCGCCCGGCCCTTATCCACCCCGTTGCGCTTGGCGGTGCGGCCGGGGCGCTCGCTTTCGGGGCTGCCGATGGCAATGCGCAGGGTGTCCTGCCGACCGTCGGCGGCTTCCACCACACCTTCCAGAATGGCAAAGGGCTGGCCGCGGCGCACCAGCTCGGCGTCCTTGCCGCCGCGAAAGCTTTTGCCGCCGGTCAGCAGCCACACCGCTTCCAGCAGGTTGGTTTTGCCCTGCCCGTTGTGGCCGCAGATGACGGTCAGCTCGCGCCCGGGGGTAAGGGCGACGGTTTCGATGTTGCGGTAGTTTTGTACCGAAAGTGAAAGCAGACGCATGGCGGGTTACCGGCCCTGGCCGATGGTGACCGACTGGCCGTCCAGCTCGACCACATCGCCGGGCACGCATTTTTTGCCGCGCATGGTGCAAACCTCGCCGTTCAGGGTAACGGCGCCGCCCTGGATCAGCTCTTTGGCTTCGCCGCCGGTCTCCACAAGACCGGCAAACTTCAGCAGGGCGTCCAGCTTGATGTATTCGGTGTGAATGAGAATTTTCTGCATGGAGTACTTCTTTCTTTTTTCTTGTTCCTTTTTGAAAAAAGGAACCGAAAAACTTTTTGGTGGCGGAACAAAATTCTTTGTTCCGCGAGGGATTTATCACGATTACCCGGCTCGTACTTCTTTCGAAAGCCGCTGCCGGCGGGCAGTGGGTGGAAAGAGGAGGGGTTAACTTCGCAGCTTACCAGCCGCGAAGTGGGATGTTCCGGCAGCGAATGATCAAGACGAACAGCTGTGTGGATTTGACGGACATCCGCGCCGCACAGCCTACCAGCCGACCGAGCGGGTGTTTCCGTCAAAATGATTCGGGGAGGGGGCCCCGTGTTCGGCGCAGCCGGCCATGGGGGAGG
>JAFULE010000161.1 GCA_017483235.1 Faecalibacterium sp.
CGGGGTGAGACTGACCGCCGGCATGGAAGCGCGAATGGCAAGGGCAACCGTTTCGGGGCTTTCGCCCAGAAGTTCGGCCAACTGGGCAACGCCGGGTTCCTGCCCGGTTTGCTTGGCAATACGTTCCCGTGCGGCAGTGACTTTCAGGCCCAGTTCCTTTAGTGATCGACTTACCTTAACTGTACCGCCGTCGCGGAACAATTTTTTGATTTCGCCCAGAATGACCGGCACCGCATAGGTGGAAAAACAAACCCCGCGGCTGGTATCGAACCCATCGTATGCTTTGATCAGCCCCATGCAGCCTGCACTATACAGATCGTCGTATTCAATGCCCCTGCCCCGGAATCGCCCGGCACAGGCATGCACCAGCCCCAGATTGTTTTGGATGAATTCGTCGCGGACGCCAAGATGGGTGGTCATAAAATGGCCCCTCCTTCTATTGGAATATGTAGACGCTTCATCCCTGCGGCTGTTTTTGTGCCAGCTGCTTTGTCAGGGTAACCCGGGTGCCATGGCCGGGCCGCGAGGTGACACGGATCCCATCCATAAAGCTTTGCATGACCGCAAAGCCAAGGCCGCTGCGCTCGTCCGGATTGCCGGTGGTATACATTGGTTCCATCGCTTTGGATACGTCCGGAATGCCGATGCCCTTATCGGCCACCGTGATGCGAATTCTGCGGTTTTCGAACACTGCAATGGTCAATGTGACCGGCCCTACCGTATCGGGATAGGCGTGGACAATGCAGTTGGTAACCGCTTCGGACACAGCGGTTTTGATATCGGCCAGTTGGGGCACAGTGGGGTCGTACCGGGCCAGAAAGGCCGCCGCTGCGCCGCGGGCGAACGCCTCGTTTGCACCCAGCGAAGGGAAAATAAATCTTGCTTCGTTTACCGGTTTCATGGGTTATACCTCCATGGTTTGAATGTGTGCCAGCTGCAGCAGTTTTTGGATCTGTCGGGGCGGATATTGGATTTGCAGACTGCCGCCAAGTGCCTGCACCCGGCGCTGGCGGCCCAGAATAAGCCCCACGCCGGACGAGTCCATAAAGCCGACACCGGAAAAATCCAGCACCAGCTGCTGCGGCATGGACTGGGATACAAGGGCGTCAATGCTGAGCCGCAGGTTTTGGGCCGAATCGTGGTCGATCTCGCCGGCAAGATGTGCGTATACGGTGCCACCGGCCGTGGTAAAGGTAACTGTAGCCATTGGAATATTCCTTTCTGTTTTGATCAAGCGGGCCTGTCCAGCAAAAAAGCCCCGCACACTGTAGTCAGTGTACGGGGCTTTGCGTGAAAAATTTAGAAAAGACTGTCGCCGTATTTTTATTCTTATTGAAACAGCGCTGCAGCGGCGCGGCAGACCGCTTCACCGCCCAGCACCACAAGGGCATCGGGTTCGTCCTCCTGCGCCATCTCCAGTGCCTGCTGCAGACTGTCGCAGATTTCGGTGTCGAAATGGAAGCGAGCTTGCTGTTCGGTTTCGTCGGCGGGCACCGCATCCTCCCCTTCGGGGGTGACACAGTAGACCATTTGCACTGGATTATCGCTCATACCGGCCATCCGTTTTTTATCGTTTTGCTCGTCATCGGGCACAAAGCCGCCTTCCAGTGCGGCAAAAAAGGCTTCGGGATCCATACAATCGGTCAGGCCGGCAATGACAGACACCTTTCCCAGCCCGGCGGAGGCAAGGCTGCGGGCCAGTGCGGCGGCCTGCAGCGGCTTGTGGCAGGGGTCGGCCAGAATGCGGGGGCGATGGCGCAGGTAGTGCAAACCACTTTCGGCACCAACCAGCGGCACACCGGCCAGAATGGCCTCGTCTTCGATCTCGACACCTTTTTTCCACAGCTCCAGCGCCGTTTCCACCGCAACTGCGGCATTTTCGGCTGCGGCGCAGCCGGGCTGAGGCAGCAGAAACTCGTATCCGCCGTAATCGCAGCTGCCGCGCAGCTTTTTGCCGCTGTAGGTCAAATCGTCGATTTCGGGCACTTTAAGGCCACAGCCCTTCTGGGCAGCAGCCACTACCAGCTCGCTGAGCACTGCTTTGGGCTGATTGGGTGCGGTAACCACCACGCTGCCCTTGCGCATGAGCGCAGCGGCCGATTGGGCCAGACGCTCGGGGGCAAAGCCGCTGCCATCATCGCCGATGAGGGTGATCACACCCACCGGCAGCCGAGGCAAAAAGGCCGCCAGAGAGGCATCGGGCAGTTCTACCACCGCAAACTGGCACCCGGCAGCAGAAAAGCAGGCGCACGCGGCGGCAAGTTCGGCCACAGTGCAGGGCGGTGGGGCGGGCAGCTTTTGCAGCGCGGCAGCAGGTTTGCTGAGGACAGCTACCTGCACCGGTTTGCCGTCGACCCGGATACGCTCCTTCAGCGGGGCAGCCCCTACCGTATAGCAGCCGCAGGTAAAGCCGGCCTGCTGCAGAATGCCGGTCACCATGCCGCACACCGTGGTTTTGCCCGCATGGCCGGTAACACCCACAAACTGTACGGTGCTTTGGGCCATATTCACTGCACCAAAGGCAGGCGCAGCCTGCGCGTTGCCGTAAGCACCCCCGGCGGGGCAGCTGCTGAAAAATGCAGCGATCTGCTGGCTGTTCATACTCATTACTCCTTGTTGCGATATTTGAAAAGAATGTAGATCATGCGGCACAGACATAGCAAAAGCAGACCGCATACCAGACCGGCAAGTGCGCCGCCAAAGTCGAGCCACAGATCGGTGATGCTGCCGTTGCGTCCCGCGCTGTACAGCTGCAAAGTTTCATCCACCAGTGCAGTGAACAGGCAGGCCAGTACCGGCCAGCTGATGTGCCGGATGAAATGCCGAGTATACACCCGCAGGCAAAGCATCCACCAGAAGCCCAGCAGGGTATATTCGGCAAAATGGGCCAGTTTGCGGATGACGTGCATTGTAAACACAGGCTTGAGTTCAGACAGGCCCGCTTTTTCAAACAGTGTGTACAACAGCTGTTGCGCCGTACCGCTGGCTTGATTGGACACATCGGCCACCGCCATGGAATTGGAAAAGATAAAGACCATGGTGCCCAGCAGGGCGGCAGTGAACAGCACACGCCCCACCAGCAGCCACGGATTGACACACGTGGTTTTCTTCACTGGAGATCTCCTGCGCACGGCAGCTGCCGCGCCTTGTCTTTTAGAACTTACCCGTTCATTATACCACAACCGGCCGCCGCTGCAAACAGGCAGCGCCCGCAGCCTGCCCCAAAGGGGCAAGCTGCGGGCGCCGTATGATGGTTGGAACGTTTGTTTTAGCCCAAAGCCTTGATGCTTTGCTGAATGTTGGCCAGCTTATCCTGTGCGCGGGCGTGCTTGGCACGGATATCCTCGACCAGCTGGGCGGGGGCGCGCTCGACAAACTTGGGATTATTCAGCTGGTTGGCAAACATGGTCAGTTCCTTTTCAGCCTTGACCAGTTCCTTATTCAGGCGGGCCAGCTCTTTTTCGCGGTCGATCAGCTCCATCATGGGGATGAAGCCGCGGGCCGCGTGGGTCGACACCTGCACCATACCGTCGGTGCTGCCGGCGTACTTTTCGGTGTAGGTCACGTCGGTGGCAAAGGCAAACTTGGCCAGATAGACCATAGCCTTTTCGAAGGGGGCGGGGTCGGCAGTTTCGATGATCATGCTGGTCTTCTTGGCCGGGTGGACGTTCATCTCGGTACGCATGGCGCGCACAGCCTTGATGTAGTCCATGATCTTTTCGAAATCGGCTTCCTCTTCGGGCCAGTCGTAGCCTTCGGCAGCGGCGGGCCAGTTCTGGGTCATGATGGTTTCGGCGCAGCCGGGCAGTGCCTGATACAGCTCTTCGGTGATGAAGGGCATGAAGGGATGCAGAAGCTTGAGGGCCTGCTCCAGCACGTAAACCAGAACCTTGCGGGCGGTGTCGGCCTGTGCGGCATCGTCCGAGTTCAGGCGGGTTTTGGCGATCTCGATATACCAGTCGCAGTACACCTCCCAGATGAAGGTGTTGATCTTGGCGGCGGCCAGACCCATTTCGTAATGCTCGAGGTTATCGGTGATGGCCTTGGCCACCTGATTGAGTCGGGTCAGCACCCACTTGTCGCTCATGTCCAGCATTTCCACGGCGGGCAGGCCGGGCTGGAAGTCCTCGGGGATATTCATCAGCACAAAGCGGGTGGCGTTCCACAGCTTGTTGGCAAAGTTGCGGGCGGCCTTGACCTTTTCGTCCGAGTAACGCATATCGTTGCCCGGGGTCGAACCGTCCACCAGCATAAAGCGCAGCGCGTCGGCCCGTACTGGGCGATGACCTCCAGCGGGTCGATGCCGTTGCCCAGGCTCTTGGACATCTTACGGCCCTGGCTGTCGCGCACGATACCGTGGATGCAGACGGTGTCGAAGGGGGCCTTGCCGGTGTAGGCCAGGCCGGAGAAGATCATGCGGCTGACCCAGAAGCCGATGATGTCGTAGCCGGTGACCAGAGTGTTGGTGGGGTAGAAATACGCAAGGTCCTCGCTGTCCTCATTGGGCCAGCCCAGGGTGCTGAAAGGCCACAGGGCGCTGGAGAACCAGGTGTCCAGGGTGTCGGGGTCCTGTGCCAGATTGGCGCTGCCGCACTTGGGGCAGGTGCAGGGGGCGTCCTTGGCCACGATGGTTTCGCCGCAATCGGCACAGTACCAGGCCGGGATCTGATGGCCCCACCACAGCTGACGGCTGATGCACCAGTCGCGGGTGTTCTTCATCCAGTTCATATAGTTCTTGGTGAAGCGCTCGGGCACGAACTTGATCTCGCCCTTTTCCACGCTTTCCACCGCGGGCTTGGCCAGAGGCTCCATCTTGACGAACCACTGCTTGGAGATCATGGGCTCGATGGTGGTGTGGCAACGATAGCAGGTGCCGACCTCATGCTTGATGGGCTCGATGGCCTTCAG
>JAFULE010000162.1 GCA_017483235.1 Faecalibacterium sp.
CGGATGTCCAGCAGGTCCTGGCCATTCACCTTCATGAACTCGATGTGATGGTTGTGGTAGTACAGGTCGATGCCGTCTTCCTTCAGCTTCAAAGCGTACTCTTCAGCCTGCTTGGCAAAGTCGACGCACTTTTCAAAGTTGCCGATGGCGTTCATGGGCATCATGCCGATACGGAACATATCGCAGTTCAGGGTGCGGGCATCCTCCAGCATCTTCTTGTAGTCATCGGGGTTGGACAGGTACTCGCCGGGCATGCCGGGAACCATGGGAGAAACAGCGGCGGTCAGGGAAGAAATGTTGAAGCCCAGCTCGTCGATGGCGCGCTTGAAGCCGGCAACATTCTCCTTGGTCATGGGCACCTGAGAAACCTCGGCGCAGTAATAGCCCAGCTCGACCAGCTTGGCCATGGACTCGTAAGCGTCAAACTTGGGCATCTTGGCGGGGGCGATGGTGCTCATCTGAACGCCGATCAAACCTTTCTTGCTCATGGGAATCTCTCCTTATCTGTTATGTAGTGGTGGTTGTACGGATTAGACCTCGACCAGCGAGGCGGTGTTGGCGCTGCGGAAGATGGTATCCATCAGCTTGACGACCATAACGCCGTCGCTGATGTGGATGAAGTCGTCGGTGTTTTCGGCCACAGCCTTGTAGAAGCGGGCCACCAGACGGGTGTGGGAGGCGCCGTAATAGAACTTGATGCCTTCCAGACGGGGCGCCCGGACGATGACCTCGCGGCTGGAGTCGGGGTTGACCTTGTACAGGGTGTTGTCTTCGATGTGGAAGATGCCCTTTTCCATGGCCACACGGATCTGCACCGACTCGTTGGTCCAGTTGTTGTTGGTGGCAAAGAACAGGCCGTTGGCACCGTTGGCAAACTCCAAACGGGCGATGATGTCGCCCTCAACCTCGATGCCGTACTCGTTGGTCTGACCCACCACAGCGTGCAGCTTGGCAATGTCGCCGCACAGGAAGTACAGCAGGTCCAAAGTGTGCAGGCTCTGGTTGATCATGCTGCCGCCGCCAGCCAGCTTCCAGCTGCCGCGCCACGGCTGGCTGCGGTAGTAGCTTTCGTCACGGCGCCAGGGCACAAAGCCGCGCACGCCGATTACCTTGCCGTATTCGCCGCTGTCGATGATCGCCTTCAGCGCTTCGGTGGTCTCGTTCATGCGGTTCTGCAGGCAAACGCCGATTTTCACCTCGGGGTGGGCGGCTTCCAGCGCAGCAAACTTTTCGGCCTCGGTGGTGTTCAGTGCAATGGGCTTTTCACAGAATACGTTGCAGCCCATCTCCACCAGCTCTTTGGTGACGGGATAGTGCAGATAGTGGGGCAGGCAGTTGTGAACAACATCGGGCTTGACCTCTTCCACCATCTTTTTGTAATCGGTGTAAAACTTTACGCCCTCGGGTACTTTGGCGGCCAGCTCTTCGTTGATATCGCAGATGGCAACCAGCTCCATGCCGGGGTTGGAGGCGATGGCATCGATATGTACGATGGAAATGGTGCCAAAGCCCAGGATAGCTGCTCTCATCATGGGAATCATCTCCTTATAGGATCAGACCCGCGGCGGGTAAGTTTGCCGCCGCGGGCCGAAAGTCATGGATTTTGAGTCAGCGTCAGTGATCAGTCACGGACGGGGAACTTGCCCTCGGCCTCGATCAGCTTGTTCAGCTCGGCGTTGTAAGCAGCCTCGTCGCAGGGCAAGGGAACGGTCTTGCCGGTCCATGCGGACAGCTGAGAAGCATTGGCCAGGCGCACGCCCAGAATGCCGTCGGCACCGGGAGCCAGCAGGGGGCTGCCGGTCAGAACGTGCAGGGCAAAGTTCTCCATAACGGTGCCGTGCTGGATGCCCCAGGCATCGTTGTTCTCAAACTCTTCCACATCGTACAGGCCGCCGCCGGCGGAGTTGCCCATGGTCAGCATAGCAACCTGCATCATGTCCATGGTCTCGTTCATTTCCTGCTCGCTCTGCTTCATGCGGTAGACGGTGCACTTCTTGCTGCCCTCGACCACGATTTTGCCCTTGTCCAGGTCAATCTCCAGACGGTCGGTGCCGATGGCGTCGTGGGTGCAGGTGATGAAGGTGCCGGTAGCACCGTTGGGGTACTTGGTCAGAATGGTAACGTCGTTCTCAACAGCGATGTTGCGGTGAGCGCCGTTGATGTTCACCGAGGTAACCTCGCAGGGCACGCCGCAGATCCACTGCCACAGGTCCAGCTGATGGGGAGCCTGGTTGACCAGAACGCCGCCGCCTTCGCCGCCCCAGGTAGCACGCCAGTCGCTCTGGGCGTAGTAGCTGTCGGGGCGCCACCAGGTGTTGATGATCCAGTTGGTACGGCGCATCTCGCCCAGCTCGCCGGAGGCGACCAGGGCCTTAATCTTCTGGTACAGCACGTTGGTACGCTGGTTGAACATAATGCCGAAAGCGACCTCGGGATGAGCCTCGGAGCAGTCGATCATCTTCTGAACGTCAGAGGCGCGCACACCGGCGGGCTTCTCGCCGATGACGTGCATGCCGTTCTCCATGGCATAGATGGCCATCTCGTGGTGCAGGTAGTGGGGTACGGTGGTGATGATGGCGTCCACATCGCCGGAAGCGATCATGGTCTTGTAATCGTCATAGATGGGGGTGTCGGGGTAAGCCTTGGCGGCAGCCTCGCGCTTGGCGGGGTCGGTGTCGCAGATGGCGCCCAGCAGGCAGTGCTCGGGAATGGGAGCGGCGGGCATCATGGGATGCATCTTGGTGCCGGTCAGGATGCGGGCATAGGAAGCGCCCTGAGCACCAAAACCAACGATACCGTAACGGATCTTGTTTTCAACCTTGTTCATGGGAAATCTCTCCTTTTTTTATTAATAATATGCGGTTTTCAGCCAATCCGTGGTTTGTACAACCGACGGGTCACATTACCGCCGCGGCAAAGAACAATCGCTGCCGCGGGGCAATGGGGTTTCGGGAAAAAGGGGATCAGATGCGGTTCAGGATCTCGACCAGAGCGGCATGCTGGGCACTGAAGCCCTCGGCACCGTCCTTGTACTTGTTCTCTTTGATGACATCGGTGGCGGCGGCGATCTCCAGACTTTGCAGGGTACCAAACAGCACCAGATGGGGCTCCAACGTCAGGAAGCCCTCGTAGCCTTCCTCGCGGATGGCCTTTTTCAAAATCTGCTCGATCTTTCCGGTGCCGGTGCCGCACAGAACGTTTTCGTTGTCATCGGGCACGGCATCCTTGATGTGGATGTAAACCACATGCTCTTTCAGCAGCTCCCAGCACTGCTCGGTGTCTTCGCCGCACTGCACAAAGTTGGCAAAGTCGAACACGGCCTTGAAGTAGGGGCTGTTCACTGCGTCCAGCACATCCTTGCAGCGCACAGCAATGTCGCCGTAGATGTCCTTTTCGTTTTCGTGGATCAGAATGATGCCGTGCTTTTCGGCAATGGCGGCATATTTCTTCAGCTTTTCAATGACAACTTCGCGGTAATCGGCAGGATTTTTGCCTTCGGGAATATAGAAGCTGAACATCCGGATATACTTGCAATTCAGCATCTTGCAGATCCAGCACAAAGTCTCCAGCTGATTCAGCTGCTTTTCAAAGCCGGCCTCGTCATCAACAAACACCTTGCCGATGGGGCTGCCCAGACTGGAAACACCAATACCGTTTTTCTCCAGCCGGGGCTTGATCAGGGTGCGCACCTCATCGGGGGTGTAATCAGCGATGCCCTTGCCGTCGGCGGCACGCAGCGAAATGTGGGTCATGCCCAGCTTTTTCACCGTGGCCAGCTGGCCGTCAAAGCTTTCGCAGATCTCATCGGAAAAACCGGAAATAAAGATCTTGTCCATTGGGGTGTTCCTCCTTGTTGATTTTTTATGATGTGACCGCAGCCCGCGCTCGGGCCGGGCGGATCAGCTGAGGTTGTCCAGGAAAGCCTTGTTGCGCTGGTCCTGATACTCACCGGCGTAGGTGCCGCTCTGCAGCTTGGCCAGTGCAGCGGCAAACTGATCCCAGCATTCTTTCTCGTGCTTGACCAGAATGGGGAAGTAGGCCACCTCGTTCTTTTCGGCAGCAGCCTTGTCGCCGGGGGCATCGCCGCACATCAGAATATTGGCCTTGTCGTAGCCCTTCTTGGCCAGCTCGCCAATGCAGTACGCCTTGCTGCCGGCGTCCTGTGCGCAGATGATGTCCACGCTGTCCAGCAGGCCGTACAGATCCCACTCGTCCACCACGGCGCCCAGGTTGGCGCTGGAAACGATGGCTACGTCACAGGTCTGATGGGCCAGTGCCAGAGCTTCGGCTACGCCCTCATAAGGCTTTTTCTCACTCATGGGGATCTCTTCGATCGAGGCGTTCACCGCCTTGCTCCATGCCAGTGCCTTGGGCAGGCTGACCGATGCAGGGTTGGCAGCAATGGCCTCTTCCAGTGCGCCGTTGCCCAGCGCTTTGCTGGTGTCCACCCAGTGCACCAGGGTTTCCAGATCTTCAATCTTTTTGTACTGTTCGTTGATCTCGATCAAAGCCAGCTGCAGGCCCTTGAAGCGGTTGATGCCGCGGGTCATAGTGTACAGGTTCAGGTCGTTCCAGCGCTTGAGAATGGGCTCGGCCCACTCTTCCAGCCCCCACTCGGCCACCATGCAGGGGCCAAAGCATTTGAAGTGCTTGATATCCATAGTATCCATGGCGCAGCCGTCGCTGTCCACACACACCAGATAGTCGTGCTTTTTGGCAAAGTTATTCAGATTGATATCCATCAGGGCATTGTTCATAGGGGATTTTTCTCCTTTCGTGCTGTGCATCGTGCCCAAATTTGGGCGAAAAATCGGCGCAGCTTTTCACTCACTACTATTATAATACAAACCAAAGGCGGATGGGTAACAAAATATGGACACTTTTTTTTACGTGATATGTTACACATTTGAATAAAGTGTATCTGGTGCTGCAGCAAAGATTTGGTTAAAATGGGTATATGGAAATGCCCTGAAATCCTTGCACGGGCCGGTGCGGGTTTTGGGCATATTTTATGATTATTGAAAAGGAGAGAGTTTACCAATGAGCAAGCCTATTGATCCCAAGTACCTTGGTGAAAACGGTATCCACCGCGTTCCGCTGTGGCGTATCGGCGGTTTCGCCCTGAACAACACCGCTACCAACCTCTACCTGATGCTGATGGGCTACGTCAGCTTCTACCTGATGGGCTGGGTCGGCCTGGCACAGGTTGCCGCTGGCTCCTTCGCTATGATGATGCGTCTGTGGGACGGTGTCACCGACCCCATCGTCGGCTTCGTGGTTGACAAGACCAACGGCAAGTTCGGCAAGAACCGTCCGTTCATGGTCATCGGCAACGTGATCCTGGCTGTCACCAGCTTCATCATGTTCCACGTTACCCACCTGCTGCCCGAAAGCACTGCCATCCGTTACGGTTTCTTCATCGTCATCGGCGCCATTTACTACATCGGCTACACCTGCCAGTGTGTTGTCACCAAGTCTGCCCAGACCTGTCTGACCAACGACCCCAAGCAGCGTCCCCTGTTTGCCTCCTTTGACGGCGTGTACAACACCGTGCTGTTCGCCATGATCGGTATCTTCTACGCCAACACCGCCGTCAAGCATCAGGCCACCGGCGGCTATGCTTCTACCGAGTTCTTCCATGACTGCTGGCTGTTCACCGTCATCGTGTCTGCCATCTTCACCACCATCGCTGTTATCTCCATCAGCCCCAAGGACCGCAGCGAGTTCTTCGGCACCGGCGAGGCCCAGATGGTCACCCTGAAGGATTACTGGGAAGTTCTGAAGAACAACCGCGCCATCCAGATGCTGGTTGTTTCCGCTTCCTCCGACAAGCTGGCCTCTCAGGCTAAGACCAGCGCCGTTACCGTTGCAATGTTCGCCTGCATCTGCGGCTCCACCAAGCTGTCCGGTACCGTCAGCGCCATCACCACCGTGCCCTGCTGCATCATCACCTTCCTGGCCATCTCCACCATCGCCACCAAGCTGGGCCAGCGTGCTGCTATGCTGATCGGTTCCTGGGGCGGTATCGTCTGCAACGCCCTGCTGATCGCCCTGTGGCTGCTGGGCAACCCCGCTTCCATGGTCGCCGACACTGCCGCCGGTACCATCGCCTGGAACAGCTTCTTTGCCATCGCCCACCTAGGTCTGACCATCATCCAGGCCGGCTTCCAGGGCTTCTCCGGCAACATCGTCATCCCCATGACCGCAGACTGCGCA
>JAFULE010000163.1 GCA_017483235.1 Faecalibacterium sp.
CTGGCGCTGCCGCTCGGCGTTGGCGCAGCCGCCGCAGTGCTCGCACCGGGCCGGGGGCTGCTGGCCAAAATACTTCAGAATAAAGCCCCGCAGGCAGTCCTGCGTGGTGGAATAAAAGGTCATCCATTTCAGCCGCTCCTCTGCGTTGCGGGCGGCTTCGGCCCGCTGCTCGGCCGTCAGGGGGCTGTCAGATTTTTCCTGCTCTTTTTCGATCAGGAAGCGGGCGGTGCGCACATCCACCCCCGAATACAGCAGCACACAGCGGGCGGCTTCGCCGTCGCGGCCGGCGCGGCCAGCCTCCTGATAATAGCTTTCCAGATCCTTTGGCATATTGTAGTGGATGACATACCGCACGTTGGGCTTGTCGATGCCCATGCCAAAGGCGTTGGTGGCCACCATAACGGTGATGCGGTCGTAGAGGAAATCCTCCTGATTTTGGCGGCGCTGCTCGGCGGGAAGCTTGCTGTGATAGCTGCCCACCGCATAGCCCGCCTGTTGCAGCCGGTCGGTCACCTCTTCCACCGCACGGATGGTGTTGCAGTACACAATGCCGCTGGCAGTTCCCTCTTCTTTCAAAAGGGCCAGCAGCTCGTCCGGTTTTTCGCTGGGCAGGGCGTGGCGCACCTCGAAATACAAGTTGGGCCGGTCAAAGCTGGCGGTCAGCTCAAAAGGGGCGTTCAGCGCAAGGCTTTGCCGGATATCCTGCCGCACCTGTGCGGTGGCGGTGGCGGTAAAGGCCCCCACCACCGGGCGCATGGGCAGCGCAGCCAGAAACTGATTGATCTGCAGGTAGCTGGGGCGGAAGTCCTGCCCCCACTGGCTGATGCAGTGGGCCTCGTCCACCACCACCATGCTGACCGGCTGGGTGCGGGCAAAGGCCAGAAAGCCGGGCATCAGCAGCCGCTCGGGGGCCACGTAGATGATCTTGTACCAGCCCTCACGGGCGCGGTGCAGCATCAGAGCTTTCTGGCTGTCGGTCAGGCTGTTGTTCAGGTAGGCGGCCTTGACCCCGGCAGCCACCAGCGCCCGCACCTGATCCTGCATCAGGCTGACCAGCGGCGACACCACCACCGTTACCCCCGGCAGCAGCAGCGCCGGCACCTGATAGCACAGCGATTTGCCCGCGCCGGTGGGCATTACGGCCAGCACATCCTGCCCGGCCAGCAGCCGGTTTACGATGTCGGCCTGCCCCGGGCGAAAGCTGTCGTAGCCAAACACCCGCTTCAAAAGCTGGTGGGGCGTTTCGTGCTGCTGCATTTTGCTGTACCCGCCTTTCGTGTTGTCGTTCGCCGTTCAGTATATCACATTCGGCGGCCTGCGGGAGGCTTTTTTGCCGTTTTTGCAAAAAACTAAGCCGCCGCCTCGTTATCATAAAGGATGGGCAAAATTGCCAAGCTGCCCAGAGCAGATAAAAATGCGCGAAAAAGTGTCGCATTTTGCCGTCAGGTGTGCTATAATGCCTGCGTATAAGCTTTTTACTGGGCGCTTTTCTGCCGCGCCCGGCCCCGATACAGAAAGGAAATCACCATGCAAAAACTGATCACCTTTGCGGTGCCCTGCTACAACAGCGCCGCCTACATGCGCCACTGTGTGGACACCCTGCTGACCGCCGGCGAGCGGGCCGAGATCATTTTGGTGGACGATGGCTCGGTGAAGGACGAGACCCCCGCCATCTGTGACGAATATGCCGAAAAGTACCCCACCATCGTGCGGGCCATCCATCAGGAAAACGGCGGCCACGGCGAGGGCGTAAACCAGGGCCTGCGCAACGCAAACGGCCTGTACTACAAGGTGGTGGACAGCGACGACTGGCTGGACACCGACGCGCTGGCCAAGGTGCTGGATAAGCTGCAGGAGTTTGTGGACAGCGGCGTGCAGCTGGACCTGATGCTGTGCAACTATGTGTACGAGCATGTGGAAGACAACACCCAGCACACCGTGCGATACACCAACATCTTCCCGCAGGATCGTGTATTTACCTGGAAGCACACCCGGCCCTTCCGCCCCGACCAGAATATCCTGATGCACTCGGTCATCTACCGCACCCAGGTCCTGCGCGACTGCGGCATTGTGCTGCCCAAGCACACCTTCTATGTAGACAACATTTTTGTCTACCAGCCGCTGCCCTATGTAAACACCATGTACTACATGAATCTGGACCTGTACCGCTATTTCATCGGCCGCTCGGACCAGAGCGTGAACGAAAAGGTGATGGTGGGCCGCGTGGACCAGCAACTGCGGGTGACCCGCCACATGATCGACTGCCAGAACCTGAACGAGCTGCCCATCAACAAAAAGAAACTGCGCGGCTATATGCTGAACTATCTGAGCATGATGATGGCCATCAGCAGCATTCTGCTGATTCTGGACGGCAGCGAAGAAGCCCATGTGAAGAAGTTCGAGATCTGGAAGTACCTGTACAACCATGTGGACCGTGACGTGTATCGCCGCATCCGCTACCTGAGCGTGGGCGGCTTTACCAACCTGAAGGGCAAGCTGGGCGACAAGATCAGCTTGGGCGGCTACCGCATGGCCCAGAAGATTTTTAAATTCAACTAAACTGTTTGCCTCCCTTGCAAAAAGGGAGGCTTTTTTCATTTTTTCTTGAAAAACTTGTAACAAACCCTGCCATTTGCGCACCAATACGATAGAATAAGAAAAAACGCGAAAGCGAGGTGAGGGCGTGCCATGATCATAAAGCTGTACGAGCAGTACCGGCAGGATGTGTTCCGGTATCTGGCCGGGCTGACCCACGACGCCGCCCTTGCCGAAGAGCTTTTGAGCGAAACCTTCTGCGCCGCGCTGAGCGCCCTGCCCCGCTACAACGGCAAGGCGGACGTGAAAACCTGGCTGTTTTCGATTGCGCGGCATAAATGGTACGAGCATCTGCGCAGACAGGGCCCCAAAACCCTGACCGAAGAGGATCTGGCCGGGCTGTATCTGGCCGACGGCGCCCCCGGCCCCGCCGAAACCGCCGAGCTGCGGCAGGCCGCCGCCCGGGCACGCGGGCTGCTGGCCGAAATGCCCGAGCGCACCCGCCGGGTGGTGACCCTGCGGATGGAGGGCTATTCCTTTTACGAGATCGGCCAGAGCCTTGGCATCAGCGAGGGCTCGGCCCGTGTGATCGACTTCCGCGCCCGCGCCGCGCTGCGGGACACTTTGCAAAAGGAGGGACTGGTATGACCCATTTTGACTGTGACGTATACATCGACCTGATGCCGCTGGTAAAGGACGGGGCGGCCAGTTTCGCCACCCAGAAAGCACTGAACGACCATCTGGCCGAATGCGACAGCTGCCGCGCACTGTACGACAGCCTGCCCGCCGCCCCCACCTCCCCGGACAATGCCGATGCTGCCAAAACGCTGGCACGGCTGCGCCGCAACGCTGCGCTGGGGCTTTTGCTGGTGGCCATCGTGGGCGCCACGGTGGGCCTTGCGCTGAACGGCGGCGAAGAGCTGTTCTACAATGTGCTCATTCTGCCGGCGGTGGGCTGTGCGGCCTACTATGCACTGCGCAAATACAGCCTGCTGGCCCCGGTGGGGATGTTTGGCCTGACCTTTGTGTGGTTTGTGGTGCAGGCCATCGGCACCGGTCAGCTGGTGCTGAACGACAACGGCGGCATCTCGCTGTCCAACCTGTTTGGCGGCGCGGCACTGTGGGGCATGCTGTACACCGGCGTGTTCTCCATCGGTGTGGCGCTGGGCTGGACCTCGCATCTGGCGTTCAGCCGCACCAGCCGCCTGCCCAAATGGCTGCGGCTGGGTCTGGCTGCGGCTGCGGTGGCCATCCTGTGCGGGGTGATCACCTTTGCCAACAGCCTGATGGGCAACCCGGTGTGCAAGGCCATCGCCCAGAATCACGCCGAAAAGATGATCGTCCAGCAGTTTGACGAGCCGGATCTGGAAATCGAACGCAGCGGCTTCAACTTCAAAACCGGCGGCTACTATGTCAAGGTGCGCAGTGATTCCAGCATCGACACCCACTTTACCATCTACTACAACGCCTGGGGCCAGTACCACTACGACACCTACGACAGCGTGACCAGCGGTCAGAACACCCACAGCCGCATCAACGATGCCTACCACAGCGGTGTGCGGGAGGCGCTGGATCAGCACTACGGCGACGAGAATGTGAATATCGGCTATGGCAGTATCAACGCCGACTACGAGCTGACCGGCTTTACCTACGAGGAGATGCCTGCGCTGGATCTGCGCACCCTGCAGCGGGACGCTTTGTACGATCTGGATGTGCTGGGCGCGCAGTACGGCGAGGTGACCTTTTACCTGTGCACCACCGATGTGACCTTGCAGCGTGCCGCCGACACCCTGCTTGAAGTGCGGCAGCTGCTGGAAGCGGAGGGGCTTGACTTTTACGCCATCGACTTTGTGTTGACGCAGCCCCGCCACCCGGACGGCACATGGAACAACGACGGGCCGGAGATCCGCATCGAAAACTTCCTCCGGCAGGATATTTACGAAGAAGGGCTGGAGGAACGAGTGCAGGCCGCCCACGACGCCCTGATGGCCTACTACGCCGAGCAGGACGCCAAAAACGCCGCCCTGTTTGCAAACGGCGGCCAGGCCATTGACACGGAGGGCTGAGCATGAAGCTATCCTCGTTTGTTCAGTTTGCCGCCTTTGGGGTAAAAACCATTCTGACCCGCGGCAAAGACCCCATTCTGGGCACCATCATTCTGACCGACAAATGCAATCTGCACTGCAAACACTGCTCGGTGAACAACATCACCGCGGTCATCCACCCCTATGCGCAGATCCAAAGCGAGATGCGCCAGCTGTACGGCATGGGGATACGCATTCTGTTTTTCTGCGGCGGCGAGACCTTTCTGTGGCAGGATGGGGGTAAAACCCTGCGCGATCTGGTGATCGAAGCCAAGCAGATGGGTTTTCTGATCGTGAACGTGGTGACCAACGGCACCTTTGCGCTGGATCTGCCCGAAGCCGACCTGATCCTGCTGAGTTTGGACGGCGACCGGCAGCGGCACAATGCCATCCGGGGCGACACCTACGACACCATCATGGAAAACATCCGCCATGCCACCGCCGCCAACATCTGCTTTTACATGGCCATCAACCAGATCAACAAGGACGCAGTGGCCCATGTGTGCTGCACCGCCCGGGACACCCCCAACGTGAAAGCGGTATCCTTCAATTTCCACACCCCTTATCCCGATACAAAAGAGCTGGCCCTTTCCCCGGCCGAAAAGGCAGCCTGCTGCGACGTGATTGCCCGGATGATGAAAGAGGGCGCACCGGTGTTCAACCTGAAAAGCGCCTTTCCCTATCTGATCGAAAACCGCTTCCCCACCCCCTGCCACCAGTGCGTGGTGATGGAAAACGGCAAACTGAGCACCTGCGGCCGCTGCATCGAGGTACCCGGCCTGTGTGAGCAGTGCGGTTACTTTTTTGTGGCCGAATACACCCTGCTGTTCCGCGGCAATCCCCGGATCATTCTGGAGATGCTGACCACCTATCTGAAATACATCTGAACGCCTATGAGCCTGCTTACTACCCTAACCCGCATGTGGCTGACCCGCTCGGTGCAGCCGTTCCGGTTTAAAAACGAATACGACCAGACCCTGCCCTATGCCGACTGCCAAAATCTTGGCCTGTATGTGCACATCCCCTTCTGCAAAAGCATCTGCAGCTTTTGCCCCTATTGCAAGGTGCTGTACCGCGCAGAAGAATGCCAGCAGTATCTGGACGCCCTTGTGCGCGAAATTCATCTGGTGGGTGGGCAGTTTGCCGGCAAAAAGCAGGTCACCAGCCTGTATTTCGGCGGCGGCACCCCGGCGCTGGCCGCCGACCGGCTGGGCGAGGTGATCGCCGCGCTGGGGCAGCATTTTGTCATCACCGAGGGCATTGGGGTCGAGCTGCACCCCGACAATGTGACCGTGCCGGTGCTGCAGACCCTGAAGGCCGCCGGCGTGACCAAGCTGAGCATTGGCATCCAGTCCTTTCAGCCCAAATTTCAGGCGGTGCTGGGCCGGCAGACAGTGGACCTTGCGGCCATGCGGCAGGCACTGGCCGCGGTGCCCTTTGAAACCGTGTCGATGGATTTTATTTTTGCGCTGCCCGGCCAGACCTTTGAGGACCTGAAAGCAGACATTGACACCGCCTTTGCCGCCGGGGCAAACCATGTGGCCATCTACCCCTTTATCGACTTTACCTTTACCGCCAGCACCGTGCCGGCAATGCCCAAAAAAGAAAAACGCGCCCTGCTGGACGCGATCACCAACTATTGCCTGCACAAAGGCTATGCCCGCAGCTCCATCTGGACCTTTGCCAGCCAGCCGCAGGCGGGGTATTCCAGCATGACGCGGGATAATTTTCTGGGCTTTGGCTGTTCAGCCACCACCCTGCTGCGTGACCAGTTCAAGATCAACACCTTTTCGGTGCAGGAATACTGCCGCCGCATCGACGCGGGCCGGCTGCCCACCGCCCTGACCCTGCGCTTTACCCTGCGCCAGCGGATGATCTATTATCTGTTCTGGACCGCGTACAGCACCCGGGTGGACCGGCGGGATTTCGAGGCCTTTTTCGGCCTGCCGCTGCAGAAGATGTACGGCCTTGAGCTGTGGGCGGCAAAGCGGCTGGGCTTTGTGACCGAAGAGGGCGGGGTGTACACCATGACCCTGAAGGGCGCTTTTTACTACCATTACTACGAAAATTTTTACACCCTTGCCTACATCGACAAAATGTGGGGCATCCTGCGCAGGCAGGCCTTCCCCGAAAAAATTGAGCTGTAAGCACACAAAAGCCGGGCGGAAGCTTCCGCCCGGCTTTTTTCTGATGTAATTCAGAACCGCAGTGACAGGCAGGAAAGCCCGCCGTCCAGCTTGCGGTATTCGCTGGTGTCCACCAGCAGCACCGGGTAGCCCGCGGCGCGCACCGCGGCTTCCACCGCCGGGTAGCCCATGGGCACGATCACCGTGCCGTTCACCCAGATGCAGTTGGCGGCATAGGCTTCCGCTTCGGGGATCTCGATGCGCTCGTACCGGGCAAACTCGGGCTTTGCCACAAATTCGCCCGACACCAGCATCTTGCCGTTTTCCAGATAATTGACACCGGTTTTCAGGTGCAGCACCTTTTCCAGCGTTACCTCGCTGCCGGTAAGGCCATGCTTTTCCAGAATGGCGAGGAACTGGCGGATGCCCTCGGCGTTGGTGCGGGCACTGCGGCCCACATAAAAGTGGTCGCCCACCATCATCACGTCGCCGCCCTCCAAGGTGCCGGGGGCGGTGATGTACTCGATTTTATCCTCGGGGAAGAATTTGCGCACCGCGCCCACGATCTCGTCCTTTTCGCCGTTGCGGCTGGCTGCGCCGGGGTTTGTGATAATAGCGCATTTGCGGGTGATGACCGCCGGATCTTCCACAAAGCAGCTGTCGGGGTAGCGCTCGTCGGCTTCCAGCACAGTTACCTGCACGCCGCACTGCCGCAGAGCGGCAATGTAGGCGTCGTGCTGCTGCAGCGCCAGTTCGTAGTCCGGTTTGCCCAGCTCGGGGCAGGAGGTAATGCCCTCGACCATGGCGCGGCAGGGCCGCCGCACGATCACATTCTGAAACATGAGTTTTCCCTCTTTTCCATCTGTTTTCACTGCAAAGCCCCCGCAGCCTTTTGGCCGGCTGCGGGGGCTTTTTGTTTTACTTCAGCACAATCTTGCCGTCCTCGGCATCTACGGTCAGGCTGTCGCCCGAAGCCAGCAGCCCGCCGATCAACTTTTCGGCAATGGGGTCTTCCACCTGCTTGCGGATCACCCGGCGCAGATCGCGGGCGCCGAATTTGCCGCCCTCACACTGCTGCACCAGCGCCTTGAGCGCGGCGGGGGTGTAGCCAAAGCCAATGGCCTTTTGCTGCATGCCGGGCTTGTATTCGTCCAGCATCAAAGCGGCGATCCGCTCCAGATCGGCCTCTTCCAGCGGATTGAAAGCGATCACCTCGTCCACACGGCCAAGGAACTCGGGCCGCAAAAAGTCCGACAGAGCTTTCATCACCTTTTCTTTGCTGCGGTCGGCGGCCGACTTGTTAAAGCCCAGCCCGCCGCTGCCCTGCTGGCTTGAGCCGGCATTCGAGGTCATGCAGATGACCGTGTTGGAAAAATCCACCGCGCGGCCCTGGGCGTCGTTGATCTTGCCCTCGTCCAGGATCTGCAAAAGGATGTTCATCACATCGGGGTGGGCCTTTTCGATCTCGTCGAACAGCACCACGCTGTAGGGGCGGCGGCGCACCTTTTCGGTCAGCTGGCCGGCCTCGTCGTAGCCCACATAGCCCGGGGGCGAACCGATCATCCGGCTGACCGCGTGCTTTTCCATATACTCGCTCATATCCAGCCGGATCAGCGGGTCGGGACCGTCGAACAGCTGGGCGGCCAGCTGTTTGACCAGCTCGGTTTTGCCCACGCCGGTGGGGCCCACAAAGATAAAGCTGGCGGGCCGGCGGCGGCCGCCCAGATCGGCACGGCTGCGCTTGATGGCCTGTGCCACCAGTTTGACCGCTTCGTCCTGCCCGATGATCTTGTTTTTCAGCTCGGTTTCCAGCCCTGCCAGCTTGACAAATTCGCTTTCCTGAATTTTCACTGCGGGAATGCCGGTCCACAGCTCGATCACCTTGGCCACATCTTCCATCCCCACCTGAATGTTTTCCACCAGAGGGGCCTTGGCGGCCAGTTCGGCTTCCAGCTGGGCGATCTGGGTTTTGACGGCGGCCAGCTGTTCGTAGTCGATGGGCTGGTCGGTATCCACCGCGGTCAGGGCCAGTTCGGCGTCACGGGCGCCATCCAGCTGGGCCTGCTTTTCCAGATAATCGGCCAGCTCCGGGTGGGACAGATTGCAGCAGGCGCAGGCTTCGTCCAGCAGGTCGATGGCCTTGTCGGGCAAAAAGCGGTCGGTGATATACCGCTCGGCCAGCTGCACGCTGGCGGCCAGCACGTCGGCGGGCACCTGCACATGGTGGTGGGCCTCATAATACTTTTTGATGCCGTTCATCACCGCAATGGTGTCGGCGATGCTGGGCTCTTCCACACGCACCGGCTGGAAGCGGCGCTCCAGCGCCTGATCCTTTTCGATATATTTGCGGTATTCGGCAAAGGTGGTGGCACCGATCACCTGAATTTCGCCGCGGGAGAGGGCGGGCTTTAAGATGTTGCCCGCGTTCATGCCGCCTTCGCTTTCGCCGGCGGCGGTGATGGTGTGCACCTCGTCGATGAACAAAATCACATTGCCGGCGGTTTTTACCTCTTCGATCAGGCCCTTGACCCGCTGCTCGAACTGGCCGCGGAACTGGGTGCCGGCCACAAGGGCGGTCAGATCCAGCAGATAAATTTCCTTGTGCTTCAGGGTGGCGGGCACATTGCCGGCCACAATGCGCTGGGCAATGCCCTCGGCAATGGCGGTTTTGCCCACGCCGGCCTCGCCAATGAGGCAGGGGTTATTCTTCTGGCGGCGGCTGAGGATCTGGATGGTGCGGTAGATCTCGCGGTCGCGGCCGATGATGTTATCCAGCTTGCCGGCCTTGGCCTTGCCGGTCAGGTTTTCGCCGTAGGTGTCGAGGAACTTGCGGCCGCGGCGCTTTTTGCCGCCTTTCTCCTGCTTTTTCTCCTCTTCGCCCTCGGCCCCCTTGCGGCCCATACCAAACCCAAAGGGGAAGGTGGCGTTGCCGCCGGGGGTGAATTTTTCGGGCTTCTCCTCACCGTCGTCGCCCTCGTCCTCGTCGGGCTGTTCCATCATCATCATCTGGAAGGGGTTCATATCCCCCCCGCCCATCTCATCCATCATTTGCTCCATGCGCTCTTCCATGGTGTCCATATCCTTATCGGACATGCCAAACTGCTTCATCAGGTCCTCCACCGGCTTGATGTGCAGTTCGCGGGCGCAGCGCAGGCAATAGCCCTCCTGCTTGGTCTGCACACCTTCCATGCGCTGGACAAAGATGATGGCAGGGCGCTTGTTGCAGCGGTTACAAAGCATACGGTTCTCCTTTCAGGGGTCAAACAACAAAGGGGTTCAGCTGATTGAACAGCCGGTAAAATACACTGTTGGCCAGCACGGCATCGTTCAGCCACGGCAGCGAGCCACCGGTGACAACCATCACCGTCCACACGATGCACAGGCCCAAAAACAGCAGAATGGCGGCATACACAAAGCCCACCACAATGCCCAGGGTGCGGTTGACTACACCCAGCAGCGGCAGGTTGTTTACCCCCACCAACAGGTTGACCAGTATGCTGACCACCATGCGGCAAAGGGCAAATACCACAAAAAATACCACAATGGCCAGCACCGGGGTCATCAGGGGCTGCACCACGTCGGTGACGATGGTGGCGGCCAGCGTTTCTGCCTCGGCACCCACCGCCTGGGTTATGGTTTGGCCAAATTGGTCCAGAATGGATTGGCGAAGGCTTTCGGGCAGAAAACCGCCCAGCTGCCCTGTAAGCGCCGAAAGATCAATGCTGCCGGTTTCGGCCAGAGTTTCCGCAATGCTGCGCTGGAACCGCTGGGCCATCAGCCGGTCAAAAATTTGGGGGGCAGCCCAATCGGAGGCAAACTTTGCGCCAAGAATGGCAGCCAGATTGCCAACCAGCCCCACCACCGTGGCCACAAAGCCACGGCGGCCCTGATACAGCGCAACAGCCACAAGAGCCACTGCACAGATACTATCAAAAACAAATGAAGGGGTTGTGAACAACGCGGTCAGTTGCTGCATTGTAATAGCTTCTCCTTATTCTTCCCGTCATCCGAGGGCTGCAGTTCCAGCGCGGTGTTGCCCTCGAACAGCAGCAGACGTTTGGTGTCCAGCACAGCAAGGGGTTTTACATCCCGCTGTTCAGACCATTGATATTCGCCGCCGGTGGAATAACATTCCACCGCGGTGTCGGTCAAAACGTATACGGCAGTGCGGGTAAGGGTGAGGGCATTGGCGCGGGAGGTGTTCTGGTCGCTTTTGGCATCCAGATCCTTTTCCAGCAGCACCATGCGGCTGGCGGCACCATTTTCGAACAGCAAAGCAAGGCCGTTGCCCTCGGCCGACCAGCCGATCAGGGTGTCGCCGCCATAATCAAAGCGGTATTTCTCTGCGCCGTTTGAAGTGTTGTACACCGCCGCGTGGGTATCGTACAGCACCAGCACTTCGGACGAAGAACGCCACACCACACCCAGCGGCACCGCGTCGTACACCGAAGCCAGCAGGGTTTCGCCCGCCTTTTTGGTGTTGAGCAGATACAGATTGGACATCAGCCGCCCGCCCGACGCGGTAAGGGTGGCCACAGCCAGCCGGCTGTCGTCGTCCGAAAAGGCAAGGCGCACCGGGGTGCCCTCGCTTTCCACCATCTGCCAGGTGAGCATGTTTTCCATCAGCGAGCTGTACACGTTCAGCTCGGCCACATAACGGCTGCTGCCGGTAGCCACCGCCAGAACGCCGCCATGGGACATTTCGGCCAGCAGAATGCCGCCCGAAAAGCTTTTGGTGTACAGGGTCTGGGTACGGCTTTCCACCCGCAGTTCGGTGCCCGAGCGGTTGTAGATGACAAAGCGGTGCCGCCCCACCGAAATGGCGGGCCGGGCATAGCCGGGCTGGATGGAGCGCAGCCGGTTGCCGCCGGCCGAATACAGCACGCAGTTTTCTTCGCCAAGGGCCACAAAGCCGCCGCTCATCTCCTGCAGCTGGTACAGCTCGGCAATACCGGTTTGCACCGGATAGCCGGCGGCAGGGCTGAGGGCAATGCGGGCCGAGTCGACCAAATCTTCGGCCACCGCCAGCGACGAGCCGAACACACCGCTGACATAGC
>JAFULE010000164.1 GCA_017483235.1 Faecalibacterium sp.
CAATCTCCTCCTTCAGCAACTCGTGCAAACGGGCGCGGCCGCGGCTCAGCCAGCTGAGCACCGTGTTGGCAGGGGCGTTCAGCAGCTTGCCCACCTCGGCAGCGGTGTAGCCCTCGTAATAGTGCAGATAGATGGCGTTGCGGTAATTCATCGGCAGGCTGCGCACCGCGTCCAGAATATGGCCGCCCTCTTCAAAAGCGGGCCCGGGCAGGCTTTCGTCCAGCGCGGTGTCCTTGTTGCGGGCCGCGCGGCCCAGATCGTGGCAGCGGTTTACCGCCACCCGGATCAGCCATGCTTTCAAATGCTCGGCACTGGCAAAGCCCTCGGTGCGCTGCAGCAGCTTTTCGTATGTATCCTGCACCACATCCTCGGCATCGGCGGCGCGGGGCGCGGCGTGCACGGCCACGCGGTAAATGGTATCGGCATAGCGTTCCACCGCAAGGTCAAACGCCTGCTCTCTGGTCAGTTCGTTCATGTACTGCGCCCTCCTTTGCCTGTAACACGTTTGCGGTACGGCAGAAATTGCACGGGTATGCAAAATTTGGAAATGAAAAACAAAGCGGCCCCACGGAACAGCTTCCGCAGGGCCGCAGCATCATTCGGATTACTTGTTCTGGCCCAGCAGCTTGACGTCGTCGTTGTCGGCAAAGGCTACCGCGCCAAAGCCGGCGTTTTCCAGCTGGCCGAACTGCTTGCCCAGTTTTTTGGCCTGAGGCAGCACGGTTACGTTGTATTCGCTGCGCAGGGCTTCGGCCTTTTGCAGCACGGCGGTAAAATCAACATGGGGCAGGTACAGCAGCGCCAGCTTTTTCTTGGCGCCGGGGATCTGATACCCCTGCTCCAGCAGAATGCCGCATACGCGCTCGAACCCGATCGAGAAGCCTACCGCCGGCACCTGCTGGCCGATAAACTTGCCCACCATGTTGTCGTAGCGGCCGCCGCCGGCCACAGCGCCGGCAAACTGCGGGCAGTTCACCTCAAACACCATGCCGGTGTAATAGCCCTGACCGCGCACCAGGCTGGGGCTGTAGGCCACGCCGTAGCGGCCACCGGCCAGTGCGGTGGCAGTGTTCAGCACATATTTCAGATCGTCTGCAATGGCGGGGTCGGCGCAGCGGGCGGCCACCGCATCCAGGGTCACATCGCCGGCGGCGATGAAATCGGCCAGCTGCTGAATGGCATCGGCAGGCAGCTGCTTTTCGGTCAGCTCTTTGGCTACGCCTTCGGCGCCGATCTTGTCCATCTTATCGAAGGTGATGCAGACCGAATCCAGCGTGTCGGCGGCAAAGCCCATGCTTTCCAGCATGCCGCGCAGAATACGGCGGTCGTTGATGTTCACCGTAAAGCCGGTAAAGCCGATCTTCAGCAGGGCACGGGTGGTCACGTCGATCAGCTCCACCTCGGCGTTGGGGCTGCTGTCGCCCAGAATGTCGATATCACACTGCACAAACTCGCGCAGGCGGCCCTTCTGCGGGCGCTCGGCGCGGTAAACGCGGTCGGTCTGAATGACCTTGAAGGGGTTGGGCAGCACTGCGCGATTGGCAGCGTAGTAGCGGCTCAGCGGCAGGGTCAGGTCGTAGCGCAGGCCCATATCCGACAGGCCTTTTTCCTCGCCCTTGGCCAGCGCCGAAGCCAGCTTGTCGCCGCGCTTCATCACCTTGAAAATCAGATTCAGGTTGTCGCCGCCCTCAGATTTATCCAGATTTTCCATATCCTCCAGAATGGGGGTGGAAATGCGCTCGAAACCGGCGGCGCGGTAGGTTTCGAGGATCTGGCCCTGAATGTAATCGCGCAGAGCCTGCTCGGCGGGCAGCATATCGCGCATGCCCTTCAACGGTTGGGTTTTCATGGTGGTACTCTCCCTCTAAAATCAAGGCCCAAAGGCCGGATGTCAAACGCTTTATCGCTTTATTATAGCGGTTTCGGGCCGCCGCGTCAATCGCTGGTGCCAAACAGCCCGGCGGCCGAACGCACCGGCGGTGCGGCTGCAGGTACCTGCTGGCTTAATCGATCGATCAACTGTTCTGCCAGCAGCCGGTCGCGCTCGGGCAGCTGCTGCAGTTTGCGGGCTGTCCGATGTGTAAACACCGGGTCGGGGTCGTCCGCAGCAAAAAACTCAGCCGGGGTGATCTGGAAGTAGTTGCAAATTTCGAACAGCATGGTCATCGAGGGCAGGGTGCGCCCCGAAGTGATGCTTTGGATATAGCCGCGGCTTTGCCCCAGCGCGTAGCTTAACTGATATTCCGAAAGGTTGTGCTGCAAACGCAGCTGGGTGATACGGTCGCGAACAAAAGACGAGTACATCAAAATCCCTCCGAAAAGTTCTTCACCTCCATTGTAGTGCTTTTTGACAAATGGAAGTCTATTTAAAGTGGCTGTATTTCGGAAATGCGTGGTTGAAGTTGATATTTAAAGTTGTTATAATGAGGTGTGTGACTACTGAAAGTTGTTTTGAGAGGGGTGGGCGAATGAAACCACAGCAGATCCCGCTAAGCGAAATTGCGCAGGCGCTGGCGCTGTCACGCACCACGGTCAGCCGTGCGTTGTCGGGTAAGGGGCGGGTCAATGCCGAAACCGTGCGCAGGGTGCGACAGTATCTGCTGGAAAGTGGCAGTCAGGCGGCCAATCGCAGCGGCAGTCTTGCGCTGATTTTACCCGTCGAGCACAATACGCCGGCAGATTTCTGGCAGCTTGCCCGGGCTGTTGGTGACGAAGCGGCTGCCAGCGGGTTGCCGCTTGTGCTGCTGCCCGACGAGGGACAGGCGCTGTTGCATATATTGCAGCAAAGTCACATCGATGGGATACTGCTGCCCAGCACTCTGCTGCCTCTGGCACAGCAGCTGAACCAAAAAGGAATGCCCTGTGTGCTGCTGGGCGGCCCAATGCAGGGCCAACTGCCGCAGGTTTACTTTGACCAGCAGGCTGCAGCGCAGGAACTGGCCGAAATTCTGCTGGCCAAAGGGGCACAGCGGCTTGTGTTTGTCTGTTCTGCTCCGCTGCAGCAGGTGCAAACGGCATGGATCGGACTGCAGAATGGCTGCCGTGCGGCCGATGCGGCTCCGCCGGTGTATGTACCGTTTCCGGGCCGGGCGTGCGATGGGCTTGCCCCTATGTTTGCCCGAATGATGTGCGGGCAGCCGGATGCCGTTGTCTGCAATGATCCCGACGCGGCACGAGAACTGCTATACCACTGTCGCATAAACGATATTGCAGTACCTGGGCAGCTGCGTTTGGCTTGTCTGCAGGACAGTCCTTTTCTGGCCGACGCAGTACCATCAGTCACTGCGGTGCGCTGCAGTGCCGAACAAATGGGGCGGCAGGCGGTGCGGCAGCTGCTGGCAGGGGAGCAAGGGCAGTGTCTGCTGCCGCATCAGCTTATCCTTCGCGGCAGTACCCGGTTGTGATTGCCCGGCCCCCACCCGGCCCACACTGAACCCAAACGGAAAGGGGAGTGCAGATGCAGCAATTTGTGGGGCGGCATCGCTGGCTGATCCTGCTGGCGGGGGCTATGGTGCAGATCTTAACCGGGATCCCGGCGGCGTGGGGGGTGTTTCAGCAGCCGGTCATGGAAGAATACGGTTTTTCACAGGATGGCGCAGGCTATGCTTTCAGCATTCTGATCGCCTTTTTTGGTCTGGGGTGCCTTTTGGGTGGTTACCTGCAGGATAAAAAAGGCCCGCGGGCCGCAGCACTGTGGGGGGCGGCATTGCTGTGCGGCGGGTTTTGTGCGGCAGCTTTTCTGCCGCCCCAAAGGCCGGGGCTGTTTTATCTGGCCTTCAGTGCGCCGGCCGGGCTGGGCAGCGCGTTTTTGTACCCCAGCATCATGTCCTGCGCCCAGAAATGGTACGCCGACCGCAAGGGCCTTGCTACCGGGGTGATCGGCGGGGCGGTGGGGGCTTCGGGGGCGTTTCTCACCTTTTTTGTGCGGCGGGCGCTGCGGGGCTTTGGGCCGGTGCAGGGCATCCGGGGGGCGTTCTGGGCACTGGCAGCACTGATGCTGCCGGTCTGCCTGCTGGGCAGTCTGCTGCTGGCCGACCCGCCCCCCGCAAAGCCGCAGCCGCAGCAGCAAGGTAGACAGTACAAAATTCCGCCGCTGGACTATGCCCCCAAACAAATGCTGTTCACCCGGCAGTACTGGCTGCTGACTGGGGCGGTGGCTTTTTCCACCCCGGCGGTGCTGCTGTTCAGCCCTATCATCCTGCAGCTGGGGCAGCAGCGCGGACTGAGCGAAAAAGCAGCCCTTTCTGCGGTGGTATTGGGCAGCGTGGGCAGTGCGGCCGGGCGGCTGCTGATGCCGCTGCTCAGCGACAAAATCGGCCGCCGCCGCACCGACCTGTGGCTGTTCGGCACATCACTGGGCCTTTCGGCGGCCTTTCTGGTTGCCCGCGGGTGGTGGGTGGTGGCCTGCTACGCCCTGCTTACCTTTTGCTATTCGGCGCTGGCAGCGGTGTTGCCTGCCTTTGCCAGCGATCTGTTCGGGCTGCCCCATGCCGGGGTCAACTACGGTTTTCTGGCGCTGGGGCAAAGCGCGGGCAGCCTTGCCTTTCCGCTGCTGGCCGACTGGCTGGGGCTGCAGAATGGCCGGCACTATCTGGCCATTGCCGGGGCGATGCTGGGCTTTGCCGCTGTCTGGTTCATCCGCCCCACCCGGGGCGGCCGGGTATGAGCTGCCAGGAATTTTTTTGTGTTGAAAACCGAAAAAGAACTCTCTTTTTTTTTCAAACCAGACCATCCCGAAGGATTAAAATGCTTTTTTGTGAAATCAACCTTTCTTCGCTCTTGTTGCATTTGATGACACTGCAGCATACAGTGGGCTGAGACCGCGATCTGCGGCTCAGAAAGGAAGGATTTTGAATGGCTGTAACCTCTGTCAACAAGCAACTCAGCACTACCCGCATCGAATGCGGGGGTTCCTTCAAC
>JAFULE010000165.1 GCA_017483235.1 Faecalibacterium sp.
CGCTGCCGGCCAGATACAGCCGGGTGCCGGGCTGGACATATTTGCAGGCGTTGCCCAGCAGATTATCCAGCACACGCCACACCAGCCGGCCGTCCGCCATGCCCCACAGGCCGGCTTCGGGCATGGTCAGCACCGGGGTAAGGCCGGCATCCTCCAGCCGGGCGGTATACTCGCCCAGCGCCTGCGCACACAGCTCGGCCAGATCGGTGGGCCGTTTTTCGCAGTTCATGGCGCCGCTGCTGGCCTTGCTGGCTTCCACCAGATCCTCGGTCAGCTTTTTCAGCCGGGCGCTCTGCCGGGCCAGCACAGCGGCATCCTCGGCCGCCTGCTCGGGCCAAGGCTGGCTTTGCAGCAGGTCGGTGGAGTTGATGATGCTGGTCAGCGGGGTTTTCAGATCGTGGGATACGTTGGTGATCAGCTCGGTTTTCATCCGCTCGCTTTTGGTGCGCTCTTCCACCGCACGGTTCAGGCCGGCGGCAATATTTTCCAGCGTTTCGGCGTGGCCGCACAGATGTCGGGGCATCCGATGGGTATCGATCTGCACCCGGTAGTCGCCCTGCGCGATCGTTTGGGCATACTCGTTCAGCTTTTTCATGCCGACCGCACCGTAGATGATATACGCCAAGGCCGCCGGCCAGAGCAGAATCAGCAGAATAAACAGGAACAAAAACAAACCAGTAAGGCCGCCAAGTCGAATATAGCTGTTGGAGCAGATGAGCAGAAACTCCAAAACGGTAACGCCGACCAGCCCGACCGACATCATCGCCACCTTGGGCACCAGCGGCAGCTGCCGCACCGCGCCAAACAGCCAGCCGGCCAGCCGCACGCAGCCAAAATGACGGAACGCCTGCCCACTTTTGGCAGCACGCGCCCAGGCCAGCAGCCACGCCAGCAACAGATCGACCCACAGGGTGAACACCAGCGCAAGACCGCTGATGGCAAGAACGTTTGTCACCAGATCGGAAAGGCCGACCCAGTAAAAGGCATCGTTCAGCAGGGATGGCACCCCTTCCCACACCAGCAGGGCGGCAAGCGCCCCCAGTGCGACACTGCCCGTAAAACTAAGCTCCATGGGGATGCGGTCGTACCAGCCAAACACCACCTGCCCGGGGCGGTCGGCATAGCGGCCGGTGCCGGCAAATAGCAGGCATACCAGGATCAGCGCGGCCACCGCACACACCGCCAGCACCAGCGCAAAGGTGTATCGCAGCGGGTAAAGGAAGTTGAACAGGTGGGAATCGTTGTACAGGCTGTTCTGGTAATAGCCCTGCCCCTGTACGGTGATGGGGTCGGTGGCGTACAGTTCCAGCTGGTAGACCGTTGCGGTGGGCAGGGCCTGTTGCGGCAGCTGCCCCACCAGTGTGGTCCATGCCTGCTTGCGCTGCGCCATTACCTTTTGCTCGATCTCGAAGGAGGACGCCGCCGCTTTGGACACAAATTCACCATAGGCTCGTTCCATTACCCGGCTGGCATACCCGCCGTCGGGCTGAACCACAAAAAGGTACCAGCAGCCGAACCGCGTTTTCGAATTGTCCATGTTGGACAGCAGCTCTGAGCCGATCGTTCCGTCTCTTTGCACGGTGGAGATGCGAAATCGAAGGTTGGTATTGCCTGCCTCGTAAAGATCTTTTTCGCTTTGCAGCCAGTCTTCGGCGTAAAAGCTCATCAGATCGTTGGCATGCCATTCCATCACCTGATAGTAATGGTTGGTATTGTAGTAGCTGTCGGTGGTGTAGCATTCCATCTGGGCCGCGCCGATCATGCCGGCGCAGCACAGCGCTGCCACAAAGCAGGCCAGAGTAAACAGTACCGCGGCAATGGCCTTGCCGGCCCGGGTTTGCATCCATTTCATCCCTCATTCTCCTTTCGGTTTTTCCAGCTTATAGCCCTGCCCCCACACCACCTTGATCAGGCGGGGATTGGCGGGGTCGATCTCGAGCTTTTCGCGCAGGTGGCGGATGTGCACCGCTACCGCCCCTTCGCCCGACACCGGGGCTGCGCCCCACACCGCCCGGTACAGCTCTTTGGACGAATACACCTTGCCGGGGTGTTCCATCAGGTATTTCAGCAAGCTGTATTCCAGTGGGGTCAGGTCCACCGCCTCGCCGTCAAGGGTAACGGTTTTGCTGTCGTCGTCCAATGCAAGGCCGCCCACCGTCAGGGTGCCGGGGGCCATCGCTGCACCGCCCAGCACCGTGTAGCGGCGCAGCACACTTTTGACCCGGGCGATCAGTTCCACCGGGCGGAAAGGCTTGGTGATGTAGTCATCGGCCCCCACCGAAAGGCCCAGCACCAGATCGGCCTCTTCGCTTTTGGCGGTCAGCAGAATGATGGGGATATTGCCCTGCGCCCGCAACTTTGCGGTGGCGGTGATGCCATCCATTTTGGGCATCATAATATCCATCAGGATCAGCTGAATGGAGTGGTTCTGCACAACGTCCAGCGCTTCGGCCCCGTTGGCGGCGGTGTAAAGGGTGTAGCCTTCGGCACCAAGGTATATTTTTAAAGCTTCGACAATGTCGCGGTTGTCGTCGCAGATAAGAATGGACTGCATAACGGTTTGCCCCCTTGCGATGTGTGGTTTTGCTGGTTTTATTGTAGCAGGACGAGGATTAAAAAAACAGAGGGAGAAGTTTTAAGAATGCTTTAAGGTTTTGCTTTCGATAATGTTTTACCTGCCAACTTTTCTTTCCGGCAAGCAAAAGCGGAGCTCCACATTTTGTGAAGCTCCGCTTTCAGTTTCTCTTATCGCATAGTGGTCCCGCCGCCGGGCTGCGGCTTTCCATGTTTACAGATGAATCGACAGGGTCTTATCTTCGCCCATACCGATCATACCGTCCAGCACATACTTCTTGCCGTCCTCGTCCAGAATGTAGCCTTCCAGCTCGCCAAAGGCGATGAAGTATTCCATATCAATGACCGGGGGCTGCTTGGCGATCAGCTTGGTGACGCCATACACATGGAATTTGATATCCACCATACCGTGCTCATCCTTGACCTGCCACAGGGCATAGTCCTCGAAGTCGATGGTGGGCACGCTGCGGGTAAACTGCACCGGGGGCAGCAGGCTGATGGCTTTTTCCAGCCAGATCAGGTTTTCGTTGTAGGCGTCCTGATCGATGGACTGGTTGCGGGTCAGATTGAAGCCCAGCCACTTTTCGACGCCGTCGGCGGCATGCACGCCCATGGTGGTCAGCCAGTCGTAGTGGGCATCATCGGGATAGTAGCCCTTGTGGTCATCGATGATGGCGGTGGTCTTTGCGTTGGTGTGCAGAGTCTCGCCGTTGATGGTCAGGGTGCCCACTGCGCTGAACAGATCCTTTTGCGTGTACAGGGGGCGATGGCGAACGGCGGGGTCCTCGAAGGGAATGGACACGATGCTGGGCTTGGACAGGCGGGACAGATCCAGGCTGTACTCCAGCGTACCGGCATCGCCGGTCACACTGCCCTCCACATGGGCCTTGCCGTCCTGGAAGTCGTTGACACAGACCACACGGGCACCGGGGCCGGCAGCTTCGCTGACCGAGCCGTTGAGCAGGTTGCCGGCCATCTTTACATCCTCGCGGCGCAGCTGGTAGTTCCAGGTGGAAACCTTTTTGGTGCGCTTGTCGTAGAAGATGGTCAGGATTGCGCCGTAGATGCCCATATCGCTGCAGGCGGTTAGCAGCAGGCCCTCATCAAAGTTCACCTCGGTGGCCTCCCAGCAGGAGTACTTCAGGTGGTTCATGGCGTTGGGGGCGGGGGTGGGGCCATCGATGGCCAGCATATCCATGGTCTGGAACTCGGTCTCAAAGGTGCCAAAGACACACTTGCCGTCCTTGACCATATCAGCCGGGGTGGGAACACTGCGGCGTTTTTCGGAAATAAACTTGCTGTACTCGCCCATAGGGGATCCTCCTTTACCACAAAAGCATTACCGAATCTTCGCGACCGACAAATGCCGTTTGTCTGCACTTTATCCAAATATCGGTCGCCTTATTGATTTTATTATAGGCTAAGTGCACACCACTCGTCAAGAAAAGGAGGCTTTTCTTTTGATAAAACACCGCAAACACAAGCAAAAAGCCCTGCACCGGCCGGTGCAGGGCTTTGGTTGGCAATCATTGCAATCCGATTACGGCAGATCCTCTTCGTTCTCCAGCGAATGCCAGACATTCTGCACGTCGTCGTTTTCTTCCAGTGCATCCAGCAGCTTGCCCATCTTGATCAGGTGATCGGGATCGGTCAGGGTGGTTGTGGTGGAAGGCACCATGGCCACGTCGGCGCTGATCAGGGTGTAGCCGGCCTCTTCCAGAGCCTTGGCCACGGCAGAGCAGTCGGCGGGATCGGTGGTGACCTCGGCGGCCTCTTCGCCGGCATCGAAGTCCTCGGCGCCGGCATCCAGAGCGGCCATCATCACCTCGTCGGGGTCCTGATCTTCCATATCCACCACGATCACGCCCTTCTGGGTGAACATGAAGGACACGCAGCCCATGGCGCCCAGGTTGCCGCCAAACTTGTCGAAGTAGTGGCGCAGGTCGGCAGCGGTGCGGTTGCGGTTGTCGGTCAGGGTTTCGACCATAACGGCAATGCCGCCGGGGCCGTAGCCTTCGTAGGTGATGGCTTCGTAGTCGGTCTTGTCGCCGCCTTCGGCCTTCTTGATGATGCGCATGATGTTATCGTTGGGCACGTTGGCGCGCTTAGCCTTGCTGATCAGGTCGGCCAACTTGGAGTTGTTGTTGGGGTCGGGGCCGCCCTCGCGCACGGCAACGCTGATCTCGCGGCCGATCTTGGTAAACACCTTGGCTTTGGCGCCGTCGGTCTTTTCCTTTTTACGCTTGATGTTGTTCCATTTGCTATGTCCGGACATGGAAGTTCCTCCTCTATTCCCTTCCCCTTGCGGGGATAAAAATCTCTAACTTAAGTAGTATAGCACTACTTTTGCGCCGCTTCAAGGGCAAAGCGTCGTTTCAGCGGTATTTTTGCGATCAGTTCAGGTTGCGCAGCCCCTTGGGGTAATGGTTTTTTACCCGGCCGCCGCTTACCTTGCCGCCGCCCAGTGCAAACCCATCCACCGTGACACAACACCAGCCGTTTTGGGCGGTGCGGCTGTCGATCTCGCCGCCGCGCAGATATTCGGTGGTGCGGGGGTCGGCCAAAGTCAGCTGCTCGCGGTTCTGGCACAGTTGCCCAAAAGCGGTAAACAGGTGATGCTCCGGCACAAAGCGGCCATTTTTCACCTGCCCGGCAAACACGCCGCAGCGCAGAATGTACAGATTGACCGCCGGGAACGCCACCGGCAGATACACGCTTTCGCCCCGCACCGCAGCCGGTGCATCGGCCAGCGCCGGGAAGCATTCGGCCGCGAACTGCCGCCATGCCGCCCGAACAGCCGCTTCGCTTTGTGCGGCCGCCTTGCCGCCCTTTGCAGGGGCGCCGCGGCCCGGCTTTTGCTTTTTGCCGCCCTTCTCCCCTTTTGGGGCAGCACATTGGGCGGCCAGCCAGCCTGCCTGTTCGGCAGCGTCGCGGCAGGGTGCTTTGCCCTGCTTTGCAAAGCGGGCGATAAAATGCCCCTCGCCGCCGTCGCAGGGCCAGATGCGCCGCACCAGATTGACATCGAAGGGATGCTGGCCGCAGCGGTTGGCTTCACCGGGGTGGCCAAAGGGTGCGGCGGCATGCTCCAGCACCGGCAGCAGGGTAAATTCGGGATGGCGGGCCAGAAACGCCCCCACCTGTGCTTCATCCTCTTCAGGGGCAAAGGTACAGGTGGAATACACCAGCTCACCGCCGGGGGCAAGGGCCGCTGCCGCAGCGTCCAGAATTTCGCTGCCAAGGGCAGCACATTGGGCCACCAGCGCAGCGCTGTGCTGGTGCACGGCCTCAGCCTCTTTGCGGAACATTCCCTCGCCCGAACAGGGGGCGTCCACCAGAATGCGGTCGAAAAATTCCGGCAGGGCGGCGGCGATGCGGGCCGGGGCTTCATTCAGCACCACCGCGTTAGCCACACCCATTCGTTCCAGATTCTGGCGCAGGATCTCGGCCCGGCCGGCCACAAACTCATTGCTGACCAGCAGCCCTTCGCCGCCCAGCGCAGCCGCCAGCTGGCTGGTTTTGCCGCCGGGGGCCGCACACAGGTCCAGCACCCGCATACCGGGCTTTACCCCCAGCAGCGGTGCTGCCGAAGAGGCCGACGGCTCCTGCGAATAGAACACGCCGGCGTGGTGGTACGGATGCCGCCCGGGCTTGAAGTCAGGGGCATTGACCGCAAAACCCGCTGCACAGAACGGCGAGGGCTGCAGCGCAAAATCGGCCAGCCCGGCAAACTGCTGTGCGGTGCAGCGCAGCGCCGACACGGTTACACCGCGGGCGGCGGTATCGGCAGGGGCAGCATACAGCACATCATAGCGGGGGCCCAGCAGGGCACGCTCCCGCTGTTCGAAATATTCGGTGGGCATGAATTTCCTCCTTTTGGGGGATGCATAAAACCGCGCAGGGCGGCTACACTAACGATTGTAAGGGCCAGCCGTTCCTTCAATGGCCGGCCCGGAACCTGAAAGGAGACAGCTTACGATGAAAAACAGCAATCAGAACAGCAACCAGAACGCCAAGAACAGCCAGAACAAGCAGCCCAATCAGTACACCAGCAGCAACCGTGCCAGCAACGGCATGAACAGCTCGAACGAGCACAAGCACCCCAACCAGTACACCAAGGGTGCCGATGACGAGGGCGGCAAGAACGCCAAGAATTCCACCAACGCCAAGAATTCCAGCAACAGCAAAAACTGCCGCTGAACGCTGACCCCATAAGCAAAGCCCGCCGTTTTGCAGCACCGTTCTCCGGTGCCGGAAAGCGGCGGGCTTTCGGTTTTGGATCAATCCACAACGTTGGGGTCGAAGTTCTGCCACAGCACCTCGAACAGTTCTTCGATGCGGGTGCTTTGGCCGGTGAGATACAGCCAGCCCAGCAGGCACTCAAACCCGGTGGAGGCGCGATACTCTTCGGCCGAGGCATGTTTGGCCACACTGGCCTTGTTGGCATTGCGCCCGCGCTTGAACATGGCAAGCTCGTCTTCGGTAAGCAGCGGTTCCAGCAGTTTTTCTTCCCGGAACTGCGCCCGAGCCGAAACATACTTGACCTTTTCGGCGTTCAACTTGCCGGGGTGCAGATGGGTGGTGCACACCAGCCGGCGGCGCACCAGCAGCTCCAGCACGCTGTCGCCCACAAAGGCAAGGCTGAGCGGGCTGAGCTGACGTACATCCACGGTATTCGGCTGCAGGTCAAACAACTGCGGCATAACGGCTCCTTTCGGCCTTTTTCGGCAGACGGTGCTGCTTAGAAGATATAGTCGAACTGGTATTCGCCGATGAGGATGGTGTCTTCTTCCTCAACGCCCTGACGCACCAGTTCGTCCAGCAGGCCGCTTTCACCCAGCTGGCGCTGGAAGTACTGCAGGCTTTCGTAGTCGTCCACGTTGCTGCCGGCCAGAATACGCTCCAGCCAGGGGGCATCCACCGAGAAGGTGTGGGCGTCCACACGGGTAACGGTAAAGCTGCGGCCGCCGGCGGTCTTATCCGGCTTTTTGTATTCGGCGGCAAACACCGGCACGGCGGGAATATCCTTCAGGCGGCTGTACACAAAGCCAGGCAGGCTGCGCACGCCCTGCATGGTGGCTGCCGAGATGGCTACAAATTCCAGCCCCTTGCTTTCCACATAAGCCTTGAATTCGGCGATCTGCTCTTCGGTGGCAATGTCGCACTTATTGGCCACCACGATCTGGGGGCGGGCCGCCAGCGCAGGGCTGAACTTGGCCAGTTCTTCGTTGATCTTTTCAAAATCCTCTTTGGGGTCGCGGCACTCGCTGCCCGAAACGTCCACCACATGCAGCAGCAGGCGGCAGCGCTCCACATGGCGCAGGAAGTCGTGGCCCAGGCCGATGCCCTCGCTGGCACCTTCGATCAGGCCGGGAATATCGGCACAGACAAAGCTGGCACCCTCGTCGCAGCGCACCACGCCCAGGGTGGGCACCAGTGTGGTGAAATGGTAATTGGCGATTTTGGGCTTAGCCGCCGAAATGGTGGAAATAAGGGTGGACTTGCCCACGTTGGGGAAGCCGATCAGGCCCACATCGGCGATCAGCTTCAGTTCCAGGGTCACCTTCATGTCCTCGCCGGGCATACCGGGCTTGGCAAATTTGGGGATCTGCCGGGTGGGGGTGGCAAAATGGGCATTGCCCCAGCCGCCGCGGCCGCCCTTGCAGATGGTGACCGGAGCGTGATCGGACAGATCAGCAATGACAAGGCCGCTTTCGGCGTCCTTGATGACGGTGCCCATGGGCACCTTGATGATCAGGTTTTCGGCATTGGCGCCGTGGCAGTTGCTGCCGCCGCCCTTGCCGCCGTCGGGGGCGGTGTACTTGCGCTTGTAGCGGAAGTCCATCAGGGTGGACAGATGATCGTCCACCACAAAGATGATGTCTCCGCCCTTGCCGCCGTCGCCGCCGTCGGGACCGCCGGCCGCCACAAATTTTTCGCGGTGGAAACTGACGGCGCCGTCGCCGCCCTTGCCCGCGTGCAGCCAGATGGTTGCAATATCGATAAAGTTGGTTTGCACTGCCATAGGGGGGTACCTCCTTTGGTTGTTGCAGATGAGGTTGACAGAAAAAGCCGAGCCA